>JBJHDJ010000235.1:0-4863 GCA_050486485.1 Porticoccaceae bacterium | reverse complement strand
GAGCCCCCCCTCGATGCCAGGCGATGCCTTCGCCACCCCGCGTCGAGGCGGCCAGTCGGGACGCCTCTCGTCGTCGTCCTCGATGGCTGGGGAGATTGGCACCACTTCCGCGACGCTGGCGGGGGCGGGGGCCGCCACCAGGGACAGGTTGGCTTGCGTCGCGACGCCGTTGCGCAACGCGCCGTCGGACACGATGACAATCTCGCAATGGCGACCGGCAATTTCTCCGTAGAGTTCACGGATTCGCCCCAGGAACTTCTGCGCCACCCAGTCCTGGATAAAGCGGTTCGGCGCCACCAATCGCAGGGTTTGGGGGGCGTCATCCGCACCCTCGGGGTGGGCCTGAAGCGGCCTGATCCAGGTATTGAACTGCTGCGTGGGTAGCTCGTCCTGCAGATAGTCGAGGCATTGTTCCCAGTGGGCTTCCGTCAAAACCTTGCTCCGTTGCATTGTTCTTGGTTTTGTCATGTCGAGCGGGGGAGTCTACCCCGATTTTTTTGACTTATCCACACCAGGGATAAACTTTTTTCGCCCACATAAACTTATTTTTTAATTTTAAAAAACAATGCCTTAAAAAATAAATGGGACGCCAACAACCCACAGCTTGACAACATTGGATTGATCATAAATTGATCACTTTTTGTGGATAACTTGTGGGTATTTTGTGCGGAATCGGTGGAATCCCGGTGAATTAGGCTGCCCGGGGCGAATTTCCGGCCTTCCGTCGGAAAGCCCTGGTGTCAGCAAACCATGCTATTTGCCGATGCAGAAACTGGAAAAAATCCGTCCCAACAGGTCATCGGAAGTGAATTCCCCGGTGATCTCCCCCAGGGCTTCCTGGGCGAGACGCAGGTCTTCCGCCAGCAGTTCCCCGGCGCGGGTGTCGATGAGCTGCCGCTGACCCTGGCCCACCAGCTGGCGGGCTCTGCCCAGGGCGTCGAGATGGCGGCGGCGGGCGACGAACAGGCCTTCCCGGGCGCCCTGGTAGCCCATGCAGGCTTTCAAGTGTTCACGCAGCCCATCGAGGCCTTCGCCGGTTTTGGCGGACAGGGGGATGACAGGGATACCCTCGGCGGCAACGGTCGGCACCTCTGGCAGCGCATCCACCTTGTTGAGCACCACGGTGAGGTGCCCGGTATCCGGCTGGCGGGCGAAGAATTGCGGCCATAGCTCGGTGATGGGTTGACCCGCGTCCTCAGTGGCGTCCACCACGAAGAGAATGCGGTCGGCCTGGTCGATTTCCACCCAGGCGCGGCGGATGCCTTCCCGCTCCACCACGTCGGCGCTCTCCCGCAGCCCGGCGGTGTCCACCACATGAAGGGGCATGCCGTCGATATGGATGCTCTCCCGCAACACATCCCGGGTGGTGCCGGCGATATCGGTGACAATGGCGCTGTCGCGGCCGGACAGGGCATTGAGCAGGCTGGATTTGCCGGCATTGGGCTTGCCGGCGATCACCACGGTCATGCCCTCGCGGATCAAACTGCCTTGGCCGGCATCCGCCAGGATACCATCGAGCTCCACCACCAGGGTATCCAGGGATTGGGCAATGACGCCATCGGCGAGAAAATCGATCTCCTCCTCGGGAAAGTCGATGGCCGCCTCGATATACATGCGCAACTGAATCAGGTTTTCCACCAGTTGGTTGATACGCCGGGAGAAGACCCCTTGCAGCGAGCGCACCGCACAGCGCGCGGCTTCCCGGGAGCTGGCCTCGATGAGGTCGGCAATGGCCTCCGCCTGGGTGAGATCGATCTTGTCATTGAGAAAGGCGCGCTGGGAAAATTCCCCGGGGTTGGCCAGCCGCGCCCCCAGCTCGACGGCCCTGGCCAGCAGCGCATCCATGACCACGGGGCCGCCGTGTCCATGCAGTTCCAGCACATCCTCGCCGGTGAAGGAGTGGGGAGCCGGGAAGTGGATAAGCAAGCCTTGATCGATCAGCCCGCCGTCGGCGTCGTGAAAATCGCAGAGGTGGGCGACCCGGGGGGACACGGGTCGAGGGTGCAGGGCCGCCAGCACGGCGGACAGGTCTGGCCCGGAAATTCTGACGATACCCACGCCGCCTCGACCCGGCGGGGTGGCGACCGCGGCGATGGTGTCCCACAGGGGACTCGATATCGATGTGCCAGCCGGGGCTGTCACCGCCGCCTCAGTTGCCGCCCGCCTCGATGCGGCGGGTAATGTACCACTGCTGGAGAATCGACAGGATGGAGTTCACCGTCCAGTACAGCACCAGCCCCGCCGGGAAGAACGCGAACAGGAAGGCGAACGCCACCGGCATGATCTTCATCACCTTGGCCTGGGTGGGGTCCGGCGGGGCCGGTTGCAGCAGGGTGGTGATATACATGCTGATGCCATTGAGCACCGGCAACACGAAGTAAGGGTCGCGCACCGAGAGATCCTGGATCCACAGTATCCAGGGGGCGTGGCGCAGCTCCACGCTCTCGAACAGCACCCAGTAGAGGGCGATGAATACCGGCATCTGCACCAGGATGGGCAAGCAGCCACCCATGGGGTTGACCTTTTCCTTCTTGTAGAAATTCATCATTTCCTGGGAAAGCTTCTGGCGGTCGTCCCCGTACAGTTCACGCAACCGCAGCATCTCCGGTTGCAGCTTGCGCAGCTTGGCCATGGAGCGGTAACTGGTGGCGGAAAGCTTGTAGAACAACAGCTTGATCAGCACCGTGAGGAGGATGATGGTCCAGCCCCAGTTGCCCACCAGGCCGTGGATGAAGGTCATCACCGCGAAGATGGGCTTGGCGATCCACCACAGCCAACCGTAGTCGATGGTCAGGTCCAGGTGTCTGGCAATCTCGGCGAGACGATGCTGATCCTTGGGGCCGACATAGAAGCCGGCGCTGACCTGTCCTTCCTGCCCCGCGGGCACCACCAATTGCGGGGTGGTGAAGCCGAAGGTATAGAGATCCCGCGTACCGAGACGGCGCAAGGTGTATTGATGCTGCTGGTTCTGGTCCGGCACCCAGGCGCTAACGAAATAGTGTTGCAGCATGGCGACCCAACCACCGGTGTTGTCCACGGTGATGGGGCCATTGGCCAGATCCCGGAAGCGCACTCTCTTGTAGTTCTCGTCCGGGGTGGTGAGGGCAGCGCCCAAAAAGGGCTGCATGCCGAATCCATCGCCACTGGGTGGCTGCCAGGCGTCCCGCTGGATCTGGCCAAAGAGATGTCCCCGCCAGTCGCTGTCGCTGTAATTGGCGATGCGGTAATTGACATCGAGAAGGTAATCGCCGCGGCGCAGGACAAACTCCTTGGTGATCTGGTTTGGTCCCTGACGGTACAGCAGGGGCACCACCAGGGTGTCCTGACCCGGCTCCAGGTGGTAGATATCCTGCTCGCTGACGAATTGCGGTCGTTTGCCATCCTGATCGGTTCCGTCGGGTCCGATCAATCCACTTTGGGCTATATAGGTATGGCTGGCGCTGCGGTTGAGAATCACCAACGGGTCGGAGGCTGGATCCAGTTCCTCGCGGTGCATGAGAAGGGCGCTGCGCACGATGTCGCCGCCGTAGGTGTCGATGGTCAACTCCAGCACATCGGTGCGCACGGTGATCAGCCGGGCGCCGCTGACCTGCGGGGCGGCTTGCTCGGCCACTTCCTGGGCAACACTGGGTATGGCGTCTTCCAGCCTCTCCAGCGGCACGGCTTCGGGAATATCCGTTGTGGCGATTTCCGGCACCACCAGCTCCTCGCGCACCAGGCTTTCCTGGGCTGGTCGCCGCTCCGCCTGAAATTCATTCCAGCGAATGTAGAGAAGCGCCACCACCACCACCATGGCGGCGATCAACAGGTTGCGTTGCCAATCCATATCAATTCGTCTCGAAATCTGCCTGCTGTGGGGGTGTTTTCGCCGGGGCCGGCGGTACTGGATCGACGCCCCCCGGATGGAAAGGGTGGCAACGGCACAGCCGTTTCAGCGCCAGGCAGGAGCCCTTGACGGCGCCATGGGTGTCGATGGCCTCCATGGCATAGGCGGAACATGTCGGGTAGAAGCGGCAGTTCTGGCCCAAAAGCGGACTCATCACCAGTTGGTAGCCGCGTATGGCCACCGTCAATGCCCTTTTCATTTGTCTGCCACCTTGGCGGCTAGCCGTTGCCAGGTTTCGCGCATGATACGGGTTTGTTGTGACGGCTGCAGGGAATCGAAGCCCTTGCGGGCAAGAAAAATGATATCCAGGGAGTCCAGGGTGGTCTGGCTGGCGCGGAAGGTCTCCCGCACCACCCGTTTGACGCGGTTGCGTTTCACTGCCCGGCGGATGTTTTTCTTGCCGATCACCAGGCCGAGCCGGGGGTGTCCCAGGGTGTTGCGATTGGCCAGCACCAAAAAGTGCGGATGACCGACCTTGAACAGGGCACCGTCGAACACCGCCTGAAACTCCGTGGCCTTGAGCAATCGTCTGCCCTTGTCAAAGCCCACTGCTGGCGTCAAGGCCGACGACTCTTGTCGGGAAAGGTGAACGGCAGGGACCAGGCCCCATCACAGGGGCATGATCCACGAGCCGATCAGGCGCTCAGGCGCTGGCGGCCCTTGGCGCGGCGACGCTTGATGACCAGACGCCCCTTGGCGGTGGCCATGCGGGCACGGAAACCGTGGGTACGCTTGCGCTTGAGCACACTGGGCTGGAAGGTTCTTTTCATGGCGGAATCCTGTCGGTGGGGCTGTTCGGGTGGCGCGAATAAAGGGCGGCGATTCTAATCAATAAAGTCGGTGGTGGCAAATGAAACCATTGCTCGGTAGTGTCTCAGTTTGAAACTCCCCTGTAGGGGCGTGGGGATGTGGTGTCGGTATTGGGGGTACGCCAACAAGCGTACATCCCTGTACAGGCTCGGCTGGCAACGTCCTGT
>JBJHDJ010000234.1:0-4878 GCA_050486485.1 Porticoccaceae bacterium | reverse complement strand
GCATCGATTTCGATACCCCAAATAGTGGATTCACCGATATTGACGATGGTAGTGGTACCCGGCTCTCCCGGCGGGAGCAGGCCGACCTGGATTGCCTGATCGGTAAAATCGTTGTAGAACGCGGCAATATTGAAATTGCCAGGCAGGGATCCGCCAAAAGTGCTTTTCAACCCGATTTCGTAGGTGTCGACGGTCTCTGGATCGTAGGTCTGCAAGCCTTCTGGAGCGGCAATGTTGATGGCTCCCTGGCGATACCCGCGGGCATACTTGGCATACAGCATCATGTCGTCCGTGGGCTTGTACTCGGCACCGATGACCCAGGTGGGCTCCTCGCTCCTGGTGCGTGGCCGCGAGGAGGTAAACTGGGCAAAGGACACCGGAAAGTATCCACCGGTGAACGGATTGCTGGGAAAGCGATAGAAAGTGGACTCAATGCGACCACTGGTCGTGTCCACCGTATAGCGCAGGCCACCGGTTACGCTCCACTCATCGGTGATCTCGTAGGTGGCCTGACCGTAAATAGCCTTGCTCTGATAGCTAATGCTGTTGGGCTGTGAATTGATAACACCCCACACATCAAAGGGCAGGAAGGCCGCCAGCAGATCGTTGCAGCGAAATTCGCTGGGATCGCCATCAATGGTGCTCATGTCACAACTGAGGTTGTTCTGTGAACGGGCTCCGTGACGCCCGTCCGTTTCGCTCCTTTCGTAATAAAGCCCCGCCTGCCAGGTGAGCCGCTCGTCGAAATGGACCCCCTGAATCTGAATTTCCTCAACCAGGGTTTCCTGGTCCGTGGTGAGGAAATCCGGACTCACCCCGGAGTTGGCGGCAATAATCTCCTGAGTCCCCAGGCCCCCTGGGGGAACACCGGGAATAATCCCCGGAAATGGTGGAATCGAGAATGGCAGTTGGGTCCCGAAGACCGAATTGCTGTTTTTTCCCTCCAGGCTGGCGAACGAGAAAATATTCTTGATGGTGAGGCTCTCGGACATCTCCCAGGTAGTGGTATTGATCACCTGCCATTGGTCCAACTCGTTTTTTGCACCGGGCAAAGTGTTGAAAGTACGATGAAACTTGGACGCCTCGGGATGGGACGCCAGCATGTTGAAACAGGGCTGGATAAAGAATGAGGCTATGCCCCCGGCGTTGGGGTTACAGACGAAGCTCTGTCCGGGTGCCCCGTTGTTGTCGGAGGCCACGATTTTGAAGATGGTGTAGTTCTCCAGACTGTCGGTGATATCGACCACCAGACTGCCCCGCCCCGCAATATAGTCGACATCGGCAAAATCCCGGGGGCCAACGTCCGCCAGATTCTTGATATATCCGTCGCGGCGCTGATAATCGAAGCCAACACGGGCGCGCACGCGATCACTGATCGGCACATTGAGGACCCCCTGCGCCCGGGCCATGTCAAAGTTGCCCATGGACCCTTCGATATAGCCTTCCAGCTCGTCGGTGGGTTTCCTGGGAACGATCAGCACGGCGCCCCCAGTGGTGTTACGGCCAAACAGGGTCCCCTGTGGTCCTTTTAGTACCTGGACATTTTCCAGATCAAAGAGGTCGCCGGGGCCTGCGCCATCCCCGGAGGTAGTGGTATTGGCTCCCCGCGGCGCGACGACCTCGGCGAAATACACGCCGACCGAGGCGGTGGTGCGCAACTCCTGGCTGAAACCTCGAATCGCGAAGGTGGCGAAATCACCGCCGAACCGAGTATTGGCCTCCATGCCCGGCGTATTGAGGGCCAGATCCACCGCGCTGAGGATATTGCGATTGTCAAGTTGATCCTGAGTGAAAACCGCCACCGAGATCGGCACATCCTGAAGCCGTTCATCCCGTCTGCGGGCGGTCACCACGATTTCCTCCAGCAGGATGTTTCGACCCTCCTGGGCAAAGGTAGGCATCGTACATACCGCCCCGAGGGTTGCGGTCGCCATAACTACTGATTTGCAAAGCAATTTTTTATTCATCTTAGATCCCCTTGTTGTGTGCTATGCGCACCTTTATAAATATATATCTACACGGCCATCATGGCTGTTCACAAATAATAGTCGGTATTCATAAAAAGTCACTACTCCTTCGTTGAGCATGCAGAAGGCTCGATATTCATCAACAAAGACACAGGGTCAAGTCTGAATGGCACAGAATTCAGCGTTACGGCGAAGGCTTCCCCCGGTCCCACAAGCGGTCCTCGGTAAGGGCGATTGCGCCAGCAATCAAGGGACGCCGCCCCTTCCCCCAACCTCCTTCTCCCCACAGAGAAAAAGGCGTGCACATGCCGGCACAGTCACTGTCCATATCAGCCCATCAACGGTGCCGGGAGTTGGCACCACCACTTGCCCCACATTTCAAACTTGACACAAATCGAAATTTTCCTTTACAGAATTCCCCGTGACATTGGCAACCATGCAGGGCAGTATTGGCTCCCCAAACATCAATAATGAGGATCGACCATGCGCGCCTTCTTTCTTGCCGCCGCCGTGATGCTTGCCACGGTTTCCGTCACCGTCTCCGCCGACGACGACGCCAAGGCCTTTTCCACTCAATCCCCCATCAGTGAACTGGTGGCCAATGAGGAGGCCAAGGCGGTTCTCGAAAAGCATATTCCGCAACTGGTTCAGTCCGCGGGGCAGATCGGCGGTCAGTCTCTGCGTCAAATCCAGCCCATGGCGGCGGGCTATCTCACCGATGACCTGCTTGCCCAAATTGACGCTGATCTCGCCAAGATCAAGTAACCAGCGGCCTGCCACTTGGTGCTCCCCTCCGGCCCCGTTGCTCTCCACGCGGGGTATCGGGGGGAGCAACGACCCTTCTAGGAAGCCCCCGAGGTCAAACCCCTGGGGGCAAGCCTGAATGACACTGAATTAGCCCGGAAGAGCATTCCTTATCCCCCGTGGGGAGATGAGGGGAATGCGGCGGAGCCGCTGGATTGCTGGCGCAATCGCCCTCTCCCCAGCCCTCTCCCCCACGCGGGAGAGGGAGAAACCGGCGCCAAAACGCTTAAGGTGCCTCTGAAAACTACTGCGCGACCCGATTCGCACCCTCGCGCACTCCCCCACCCCTCGCCTATCTATCAGATATCTTCTGGGAATTCGCTGCGTGGCTCGGTGCTCCTCTGGATGTCCGCTACATTTTCCAAAGGCTCCTGAACTCTTTCCCTGTTTGGTGTAGCATGAACTGACCTTTGTTATCGGAGGTTAGCTTCTAAACATGAAAACTCAATTGAAAGAGCCATTAAAAGCGCGGTATTTGTTACTCGGAGTATTGGGCGCCAGCGCGCTCGTCGCAACAGCCTATGCATCGCAAAGCGTGGCCGCCCAGGATGCTTTTTTGAAGATCGAAGGCGTCGAAGGCGAGGCACAGGTGGTGGACGATACTGACCCTTCAGCGCGCCACCACAACAATCGTGCTAACCCGGCCACGGGAGTTGCGCCTGCAACTGATGGATTACCTGATTACCTCGACCCTGATGATGACGGAGATGGTGTGCCAACCAGAACAGGCAGCCCACTTTCGTCTGGAGCTGGTGAGGCGCGTGGGCAAGCTGCACCGATGGGTCGTTCACAGACAGATGTCGAAGATGTCGACATCATCGAGCCAGCGCAGGACTAACTCCTTGGGGTCAAGTCTTAATGGCACTGATTTAGGCGTTTCGGCGCAGTTTTCCCCCTCTCCCGCGAGCGGGAGAGGGCAGGGGAGAGGGCGATTGCGCCAGCAATCAAGCGGCTGCGCCGCTTTCCCCTCATCCTGGCCTTCTCCCCACAGGGGAGAAGGAATGCACATTTCGGGCTTAAGTCAGTGCCATTAGGGTCAAGTCTTGCCTTTTGCCCGGTGACGGCGTCAGCGGGCAACGGTCTGAACGACCAACGCTTTACTAGAATGCCCGAGAAAACATTGTTTGCCATGACCCAGAGGCGCCAGTGTCGGACGACATCCAGGCAATCAAGAATCTGATCCACTCATACGCGGAGCTGCTCGATGGTGGCGATCTCGAGGGCATCGGGCAGCTTTTCGAGCGGGCCACGCTTCGCAGCCACGGCAGGGACCATGTGCTCCAGGGAGCGGACGCCGTCCGACAGTTGTTGAAGTCCTCCGTGAGACTCTACGACGGGATACCTTCGACGAAGCATTTGATCACCAATGTATCGGTCGAGGTGGACGACGGGCGGAGGTCGGCAAGGGCGCGGTCCTATTACACGGCGCTCCAGGCTCGCCCGGAATTGCCCCTGCAACCCATCCTGGCGGGACGCTGGCACGACCGATTCGAGCGGGACGGGGATCAGTGGAGGTTCACCGAGCGGGTCATCCACACCGATCTCGTGGGTGACCTGCGCTTTCACCTCATGGGGTTGCCCAATCAGGGAGGATGAGGCCCGGCCTTGGGGCTCACTCGGCAACGGACAACCGGGTGCTGGGCACATTGAGGCTGGGGGTACCGGCAAAGCTCAGCACCAGGGAGGCGAGATCCTCCCAGGGATCGCTGTGGCGCATGCCCTTGATGGCGCGGTCGATGGCGGCGCCCTGGCGCAGCAGCAGGCGCAGATGGGGGAGTTTGAGGCGCCGCAGGGCGCCCTTTACCAGGGGCTGGCGCTTGGGCCACACGCCCTGACGGCGCAGGGTGTCGTCGCTGACATGGCCGGCCTCCAGCAGGGCGATGAGGGTGCGCAGCTCCCGGGCCAGGGCCCACAGGATGACGATGGCGTCGGTGCCCTCCTCCCGCAGGCCCCGCAGATTGCGGGCCGCGCCCTGGGAATCCCCCTCGAGAATCTTGTCCACCAGGGTGAAGACGCTGTAGCGGGCGCTGTCCGCCACCACCGTGGACATGGTGTCGGCGTCCACCTCGCCCTCGGGCGCCAGCAGCTTGAGCTTTTCGATTTCCTG
>JBJHDJ010000233.1:0-4883 GCA_050486485.1 Porticoccaceae bacterium | reverse complement strand
GTATTGGGGGGCGTCTGGCAACAGGACGTTGCCAGCCGAGCCTGTACAGGGATGTACGCTTGTTGGCGTACCCCCAATACCGACACCACATCCCCACGCCCCTACAGGAGAGTTTCAAACTGAGACACTACCGGAAAAAGCCGAGGATTCCAATTTGGGGAACTGGTGATTACAATCCCTTGATTTTTTACGCGCCCCTTTCAGTTGGGTCCGTGACCCACCACCCCCGGCTTTACCGAGATGCATCTATGACCGCTTTTGGCACCGTTTTCATGCCCGAGATGGCAATTTCCTGGTTCGATGGCGCCCGCTGGAGCGAGGCGTCCATCGTCCCCAGCGACAGCCTCAACCTGCATCCGGGGGCCCATGTGTTGCACTATTCCAGCACCTGCTTCGAGGGGCTGAAGGCCTTTCGCCATGGCGACGGTTCCATCAAGATCTTCCGCATGGACCGCAATGTGGCCCGCTTCGCCCAGAGCAGTCGGCTGTTGTCCCTGCCGGCCATCGACGAGGCCGCCACCGCCAAGATGATCGTCGACATCGTCCGTCGCTTTGCTGGCGATGTCCCCGAGGTGCCCGGCTCACTGTACATCCGGCCCACCCATATCGGCACCGAACCGGTGATCGGCAAGGCGGCGGCGCCTTCGGTCACCTCCTGCCAGTATGTGCTGCTGTCCCCGGTGGGCAGCTATTTTTCCGGCAATGGCGAAAGCGGCCTGCGCCTGCTGCTGGAGGAGGACAGCATGCGCTGCGCCCCCCACATGGGCATGATCAAGAGCGGCGGCAACTACGCCAGCGCCCTGGGGCTGATCCTCAAGGCCAAGGAGGCGCACAATGTCGACCAAATCCTGTTCTGCCCCAACGGCGATGTGCAGGAGACCGGCGCCGCCAACTTCCTGCTCATCGACGGCGACACCCTGATCACCAAGGCCCTGGATTCCACCTTTCTGCACGGCATCACCCGCGACTCCCTGCTCACCCTGGCGCGGGATCAGGGGATGGATGTCCAGGAGCGCCAGCTCAGTGTCGAGGAACTGCTCGAGCGGGCCGCCCGGCCCGGCTGCGAAGCGGCCCTGTCCGGCACCGCCGCGGTGCTCACTCCGGTGGGCACCCTGCTCCACAAGGGCAGGGAATATCCGGTGGGCAACGGCAAACCCGGCCCCACCACCCTGCGACTGCGCAAGGCGCTCAACGATATCCAGTGGGGACTGGCGGAGGATCGCCACGGGTGGCTGGTGGGGGTTTGAGGTTGGGTCAACCGTCTGATGTCAGACGTCTGATGTCAGACGTCTGACGTCTGACGCCAAGATGGATCGGGGCTGGTGATAGCCACTGCGATCCTTTGTTCATCGCCCGCATTGCAATGCTTTCTTCAACACCTGCGATGATCCACTTTGCTGACACCCTTCTTTCCTGGCTTTTGCTTCTTTCCTGGCTTTTGCGTCAGACGTCCAGCGTCAGACGTCAGGCCCAATGCCCTTGAACATCACCCTTCGAAAACCTTCCCCCAAACCTCCCGCACCCGCACACTGTGGGTCAGGGCCTCGCGCCACTGGGGGCTGTCGCTGGTGATGGCGGCGGCTTCTCCCTGCAGGTTGAGGCGGTGGCCGAGGCTGCGGAAGAAGATGTAGGCTTCCTGCAGTTGCCCGACGATGTCTGGCGCCAACAAACCGCAATCGCGGATGGCGTCCAGCATGCGCATGTTGTCGGTGTAGGTGACCAGCGCCGGGTGCTCCGAGGCGTGGCGCAGGGTGAGATACTGGACGATGAACTCGATGTCGACGATACCGCCGCCATCCTGCTTGATGTTGAAGGTCTCGACCCCCTTGTTCCCGGCGCCGTTGCGGGTGCCGAGGTGGGCGCGCATTTTTTCCCGCATCTCCAGCACCTCGCGGCGCAGGACCGCCTCCTCCCGCGCGGCGCGCAGCACGCCGCGGCGGGTATTTTCGAAGTCGCCGGCAATGCCCTCGTCACCGGCGATGGGACGCGCCCGGGCCAGGGCCTGGTGCTCCCAGGTCCAGGCGTCCTCCCGTTGGTATTTGTCGAAGGCGCCGATGCCGATCACCAGCATGCCGGAGTTGCCGTTGGGGCGCAGGCGCATGTCCACCTCGTAGAGGGCGCCGGACACGGTCTGGGTGGTGAGGATGTGGATCATGCGCTGGGCGAGGCGCATGAAGAAGGTGGCGTTGTCCACGGACCGCTCGCCGTCGCTGGCCAGATTGGGGTTGGCGTTGTGGATGAACACCAGATCCAGATCCGAGCCGTGACTGAGCTCGATGCCCCCCAACTTGCCATAGCCCACCACCAGCAGGCCCGGCTCCAGGCTACCCTCCTCCCGCCCCGGCCGGCCGTGGCGGCTCAGCATCCACTCCCAGGCCAGGGCCAGCACATGCTCGACGATCACCTCCGCCAGCCAGGTAAGGTTGTCGCTGACCTTCATCAGTGGCAGGGCGCCGGTCACCTCGCAGGCGGCGACCCGCAGGCCGTGGGCGCGGCGGAAGTAGCGCAGCGCCTCCATTTGGCTTTCCAGGTCGTCGGCGGGGATGCGCATCACCTGCTGGCGCAGATCCTGGGCAATGCTGGCCCTGTCCGCGGGCGTGTAGAGAGTGCGTGGGTCCAGCAGTTCGTCCAGCAGGGCGGGGTAGCGGCTGATCTGCTCGGCGATCCAGGTACTTTCGGCGCACAGCCGCACCAGCTGCCGCAGGGCGTCCGGGTTCTCGATCAACAGCACCAGGTAGGCGCTGCGGCGCACGATGCCCTGTACCAGGGGGAGAATGCGCAGCAGGGTGGCGGCGCCGTCGCGGCGCTCGCCGCAAGCGGCGATGAGCAGGGGCATGAACCCGTCGAGGCGGTTGCGCACCCCCGCCTCCATGGCCTTGACCGCGCGGCTGTGGCGCAGGGCCAGCAGTTCCCGGGCCAGGGTCGCGGCATTGCCAAACCCCTGGCTGTCCAGCTCCGCCGTCAGCGCCTCTTCATCCGCCGCCAGCCAGATGGCCCGGGCGGCCTGTGCCGCCGGGGACTCCTCGCGGCCTTCCACCGGTTCGCTGACGATATTGGCAAAAATCGTTCTCACCTTGGCGCGGTGCTGTTCCAGCCTCTCCGAAAACGCCTGCCAGTTGGCAAAGCCCATCACCCCGGCGATCACCGCCTGTGCGTCCGGCAAGTCCGGCAGTTGCTGGGTCTGCTGATCTTTGTAGCCCTGCAGAGCGTGCTCGGTGTCCCGCAAAAAACAGTAGGCGCGCCACAGATCGTCGGCGGCGCCACTGGGCAACAATCCCTCGGCATCCAGCAGGGGCAGGATGTCCGCCAGTCGCGGATTCTGGAAGCGGGCATCCTTGCCGCCACGGATCAGCTGGAACGCCTGGGCGACGAACTCCACCTCGCGAATGCCGCCGGCGCCCTTCTTGATGTCCCCGGCCATGCCCAAACGCTGCACTTCCCGGTTGATCATGGCCTTCATGTCCCGCAGGGACTGGATGGCACTGAAGTCGATGTACCTGCGGTAGGTGAAGGGCCTGAGAATGGCCATCAACCGCTCCCCGGCCTGCCCGTCGCCGGCCACCACCCGCGCCTTGATCATGGCGTAGCGCTCCCAGTCACGGCCCTGGGTGTGGTAATAGTCCTCCATGGCGTCGAAGTTGAGCACCAGGGCGCCGCTCTGCCCGTAGGGCCTGAGGCGCATGTCCACCCGGAACACGAAGCCGTCCGCGGTCTTGTTGTCGATGGCCTGAATCAGCTTCTGGCCCAGGCGGATGAAGAACTCCTGGTTGCTGAGGGGGCGGCGCCCGCCAACGCAGTTACCCGCCTCGGGAAAGGCGAAGATCAGATCGATGTCCGACGAGACATTGAGTTCCCAGGCGCCCATCTTGCCCATGCCCAGCACCACCAGTTGCTGGGGCATCCCGCTGGTCTTGCCATGGGGAACGCCATGCTCGGCGCACAACAGAGGGTGCAGCACCTCCAGGGCACCCCCCAGGCAGGCTTCCGCCAGCAGCGTGGTGTCCCTGGTGGTGTCGAGGGTGGCGGCAAGGCGGGTGAAATCCCGCCACAGAATCCGCACCATCTCCCGCTGCCTGAAGCGGCGCAGGGCGCGGTGCAGGTCTGGCTCGGCGGCGATGTCCCGCAGGGCCACGGCAAGGCGCTGGCGATACCCCTGGGCGCCGTAATCGCTGTCCAGGTCGCCACTCTCCAGCAGATCCTTCAGCAAGTCGGGGCGCGCCAGGCAGGTATCCACGACGAAGGGACTGCCGCCCCAGACCCGGGCCAACTGGCGGGCGAAGTCATGCCTCTCGAGACGGGGAAGCAGCCAGTCCGCCGCGTCGCCATGCCGCCCCAAAAAGCGTTCCAGAGCCTGGCGGGCCTGAGCCCGCAGGGCCTCCGGAACATCGTCCGGGGACAGCAGGGCAAGGGGGTCGGAAGTCATATCAGTGGTCATGGTCCTGGGTAACCCGCAGAATTTCATCCATGGCGGTGACACCGGCGGCCACCTTGAGGGCCCCGGACAGGCGCAGGGTGCGCATGCCCTCCTTGATGGCCTGGGCCCTGAGGCGCTGGATATCGGTGTCGGGGGCCACCAGGGAGCGCAGCTCGTCGCTCATGGAGAGGATTTCGTAAAGACCCACGCGCCCCAGGTAGCCGGTGTTGCGGCACTCCAGGCAGCCCACCGGTTGATACACCTCGGCGGGCAGCGGGATTTTCCAGGGGGTGACCAGTTGCCGCCAGGCCACGGGGTCGGGCGCGGCGCTCTCCCGGCAGTGGGGGCACAGTTTCCGCACCAGGCGCTGGGCCATCACGCCGTTGAGGGTGGCGCGGATGAGGTGGGCCGGCACGCCGAGATCCAGCAGTCGGCTGATGGCGGCGGGGGCATCGTTGGTGTGCAGGGT
>JBJHDJ010000232.1:0-4917 GCA_050486485.1 Porticoccaceae bacterium | reverse complement strand
CATCAGCGCCACCGAGCCCTCGAAAAAATTCTTTAGGCGCTGCGCCGCATTGGACACATCCAGGCGCTGGCGCAGATCCTCCCGCTGGGTGGCGATGCCTGCCGGGCAGTTGTTGGTGTTGCACATCCTGGCGCCGACGCAGCCGATGGCCTGCATGGCGCTGTTGGCCAGGGCGATGCCGTCCGCCCCCAGGGCCAGGGCCTTGACGAAATCCGCCGGCACCCGCAGGCCGCCAGTGATGATCAGGGTCACCCGGCCGCTGGCCCCGGCGCTGTCCAGGTAGCGCCGGGCACGGGCCAGGGCGGGGATGGTGGGCACGCTGATGTGGTCCCTGAACAGCTCGGGGGCGGCGCCGGTGGCGCCACCCCGGCCATCGAGGATGATGTAGTCGGCGCCGGCGTCCAGGGCGAACTGAATATCCCGCTCGATGTGGTTGGCGCTCAACTTGAAGCCAATGGGGATACCCCCGCTGATCTCCCGCACCCGGTCGGCGCAGCGCCGGAAGTCGGCGACGCTGGCGAGATCCTTGAAGGTGGGAGGGGACACCGCGGGTTCCCCCTCGGGGATACCCCGCACCTGGGATATCTTGCCCCTGTTCTTGATGCCGGGGAGGTGCCCCCCGGTGCCGGTCTTGGCCCCCTGCCCGCCCTTGAAGTGAAAGGCCTGCACGCGGGTCATCAGCTCCTCCCTGTAGCCGAAACGGGCGCTGGCCAGTTCGTAGAAATATCGGGAATTTTCCCCCTGCTCCTCCGGCAGCATGCCCCCTTCGCCGGAACAGATGCCGGTGCCCGCCAGCTCAGCCCCTCGAGCCAGGGCGATCTTGGCCTCCTCCGACAGGGCGCCGAAACTCATGTCGGACACGAACAGGGGGATTTTCAGCACCAGGGGCTTTTTCGCCTCGGGGCCGATCACCAGTTCGGTGGCCACCGGCACCTCCTCCATCAGGGGCTTGGTGGCCATCTGGGCCACCATGATCTGCAGGTCGTCCCAGTGGGGCAACTGGTGGCGAGGCACCCCCATGGCGGTCATGGGGCCGTGGTGGCCCATGCGGGACAGGCCTTCCCTCGCCAGTTGATGGATAAACTCCACCGTGGGTTCCTCGGCGGTGGCCCTGGGGGAGGGCATGCCCTGCGCCTTGTCTTCGACCCCTGGGCCCTCCTGCCCGATGCGCGCCTTGTCGAATCGCCTGTGGGTGCCATCGCAGTAGGGCGGATTGCCGGTGTGCTTGCACTGGCACAGGACAGCCTCGCCATCCTCCTCCGCTGCAAAGCTTTTCGGCTTGAACCCGGTGCCGGCATGGGAGCCGTCGCAGAAGGGCTGGTCGCTGGATCGCCCGCACACGCAGAAGGCGTATTCCTCACCCTTCTTGAGGGTCACCTTGGCGGGTTTGATATCGGCGATGATGGGATTGCTCATGGCGACTCCTTACTTATCGACTAGGGACTTTCCGACTAGGGACTTTCCGGCTAGGGACTTTCCGACGGGGGGCAGGATGGTGGGGCGGTTCACAGGCCCATTTCCCGGGCGAGAATATTCGCGGCGGTGGTAATCAGTCCGCCGCTGGCGGGTATCGTGGCTCCGGTGATCCAGCGCGCCTCGTCGGAGACGACGAAGGCAACGATGTCGGCGATGTCCTCGGGTTCACCGAGACGGCGCAGCGCCGTCCAGGACGGGACTTTATCGGTCCACGCCTGGCCGGCGATCCTGTCCGTTCGCGTCGTGCCCGGCGCCACGGTGTTCAGGGTGATATTGCGCGGTCCCAACTCCTGGGCGGCGGATTTGATGAACGCTTCCGCCCCGGCCTTGGCGGCGGACAGGGCCGAGGCCCCGTAGGCGGGATGGGCCGCCGCGCCCGACGAAATCAGCACGACACGCCCATGGCTGCTCTGGGTCAAACGGGCAAATTCGGCGGTGGACAGCATCACCGCGCGCAGATTGAGGGCGATTGTCGCGTTCAGTTCCTCGACACGGTTGTTGGTCACCAGCCCGCCACCGCTGCCACCGGCATTGCACACCAGGATATCCAGGGCGCCTTCGAACGCGAAGGCGTCGCGGACGATCTGCACCGGCGCCTCCTCCGTGGTCAGGTCTCCAACAACGATCTCCGCGCGCCCTCCAGCCTCGCGAATGTGGTCGGCGACGGCTTTGGCCTTGTCGATTTCCCGCCGGGCATGGAGAACCACCATGGCGCCCTCGGCGGCCAGTTTTCTGGCAATGGCCGCGCCAATACCCCTGGAGGACCCTGTCACCAGGGCAACTCGGTTTTCAAGTCTCATAGGCTTCCCTTGCGGCTGTTGCGGTTGAGGGCCGCCTGGGTTTCCGGCGCCCGCCGGACAGCGTACAACGCAGCGTCGCGCCTGGCGAACGATTCATGGCAAAGAATCCATTGCCCAGGGATTACCACCAGTAAAAATCATCCCTGGATAGCGTGGCAGCCATGGTAGCAATTGCGATGGTAGCCGTTGTGTCGAGAGGAACCGGCGCCGCGACAAATCCCCCCTGCGCGCCCGCCCCGAAGCCGGCACGGGCGCGTCAGGCGCTCGCAGTCTCCAGCGGCGGCTCACTGGCGTGCATCACGGCCGAATGGCGATTGAGGCCATTGAACAGCGCCTTGATGGCGGCCGCGGCGATATTGCGGTCGATGCCGACGCCGAAGATGGCTGGCTGGTCGTCGATCTGCAACTCCATGTAGCAGGCCGCCTCCACCGCCGAGCCGGTGCCCAGGGCGTGTTCGTGGTAGTCCACCACGCGGATGGCGAAGCCCCGGGCGTCCGCCAGCGCCGCCACGGCGGCCTCGATGGCGCCGCTGCCACTGCCCGCCACCCGTCGCGGCTGGCCGCCATCCCGGTAGTCGATCACCACCTCGGTGGTGCTGGGGCGCTCGCCGCCGTGGCTCACCATCTCCATATCCACCAGGTGGAAGGGCTCGCCGCGGGCCAGGTACTCCTGTTCGAACAGGGCGTACAGATCGGTGCTGGTGGCCTCGCGGCCCTCCCGGTCGGTGAAGCGCTTCACCACCCGGCTGAATTCGATCTGCAGGCGGCGCGGCAGCTCCAGGCCAAAACGCTGGTGCAGCACGAAGGCGACGCCGCCCTTGCCGGACTGGCTGTTGACCCGAACCACCTCCTCGTAGCCGCGGCTGAGATCCGCCGGGTCGATGGGCAGGTAGGGTACTTCCCAGATATCCCCCTCGCGGCGCTGCTCGAAACCCTTCTTGATGGCGTCCTGGTGGGAACCGGAAAAGGCGGTGAACACCAGCTCGCCGGCATAGGGATGGCGCGGGTGCACCGGCAACTGGTTGCACGCCTCCACGGTGTGGCGGATGGCCTCGATGCGGGAGAAGTCCAGCCCCGGATGCACCCCCTGGCTGTACAGATTCAAGGCCAGGGTGACGATATCCACATTGCCTGTGCGCTCGCCGTTGCCGAACAGGCAGCCCTCCACCCGGTCGGCGCCCGCCATCACCGCCAGCTCGGCGGCGGCCACGGCGGTGCCGCGGTCGTTGTGGGGGTGGACGCTGAGCACGATGCTGTCGCGGCGCGCCAGATGCCTGTGCATCCACTCGATCTGATCGGCGTAGACATTGGGGGTGGACATCTCCACCGTGGCCGGTAGGTTGAAGATCATCCTGCGCTCGGGGGTAGGCTCCCAGATGGCGCTCACCGCGTTGCACACCTCCACCGCGAAATCCAGCTCGGTGCCGGAAAACACCTCGGGGGAGTACTGGTACACCCACTCCGTCTCCGGATAGCGGGCGGTGAATTCCTTCACCCAGCGGGTGGCCTGTTCGGCGATGGCCCGAACCCCGTCCCGGTCGGTGTTGTAGACGATGCGGCGAAACTGGGGCGCCGTGGGGTTGTACAGGTGGACGATGGCGCGGCGCGCCCCCCGCAGGGATTCCACGGTGCGCTCGATCAGCTCGCGGCGTGCCTGGGTGAGCACTTCGATGGTGACATCCTCGGGGATGCGATTCTCCTCGATCAGGCGGCGCACGAAGTTGAAATCGGTGTCGGACGCGGCGGGAAAGGCCACTTCGATCTCCTTGAAGCCGATCTCCACCAGCATCTCGAAGAAACGCAGCTTGGTATCCACCGACATGGGATCGATCAGCGACTGGTTGCCGTCCCTGAGATCGGTGCTCATCCAGATGGGGGCCTTGTCGATGACCCGGCTGGGCCACTGGCGGTCTGGCAGATGCACCAGCGCGAAGGGACGGTACTTGCTGGCGGGGTTGGCGATCATGGCTGGCTCCTGTGGTGATCCCGGCGGCTTTTCACTGGGCCATTGTATGCTCATAACTCCGGCAGAACCTTGCAAAATTGTCCTTGCTATTGGTATTTATGGATATAAAATTTCAATAATCATGGATTACGTGAAATTATTATGAATATCGACGCTTTCGACCACGCCATCCTGCAACGCTTGCAGCGGGACGGCCGCATCACCAATCAGGAACTGGCGGAGGCGGTGAACCTGTCTCCCTCCCCCTGCCTCCGGCGGGTACGGCGGCTGGAGGAGGAGGGCATCATCGAGGGCTATGTGGCGCGGCTCAATGCCCGCAAGCTGGGGCTGAACCTGATGGCCTTTATCCAGATCAGCATGGACCGTCACACGCCGGAGCGCTTTGCCCACTTCGAACAGACCATCGCCAACTACCCGGAAGTGCAGGAGTGCCACCTGATCACCGGCCAGTCGGCGGATTACCAACTCAAGGTGGTGGTGGAGGACATGGACGCCTACCAGCAGTTTCTGCTCAACAAGATTACCCGTATCGAAGGGGTGTCGGGGGTGCACTCGTCCTTTGTGCTGAAGTCGCCCATCAATACCACGGCGTTGCCAGTGTGAGTGGGTAGTGTTTGAGTTTTACATTGCGCATTGCAAGTGTCTGCCGCTCCTTGACTGTGTGCCCATTCTCAT
>JBJHDJ010000231.1:0-4939 GCA_050486485.1 Porticoccaceae bacterium | reverse complement strand
ACCCCGGGATACCTGGCGATCACCGTGTCCACTTCCTCGGGACTCACATTGGCGCCCCCGGTCTTGATGATGTCGTTGAGGCGCCCCTCCCACATCAGGTGACCCCGCTCGCTGACATAGCCGCCGTCGCCGGTGTGGTAGTAGCCGTCACCGTCGAAAATCTCCTCCGGTCCCTTGCCGATATAGCCCTTCATCAGGGTCGGCCCCTTGATGCAGATTTCACCCCGCTCTCCCAGGGGGACGATGTCGCCGCTCAGGGGCTCGACGATCTTTAGGGTGTTGCCCGGCAGCACCTGGCCGAAGTTGCCCGGCGTGGCATTGTCCGGATCCCCCAGCACAAAGGAGGACAGGATGGTCATGGTCTCGGTGGTGCCGAAGGCATTGGGCATGTCCCAGTCGGTGTTGGCGGTGGGATGCTGGAGGATGATCTCTCCCTTGGTGACCTGACGGAGGCTGCTGAAATCCGCCTGCTCCCAGTTGGGAGCGGACTGCATGCGCGCCCACTGGTGGGGGCGGCCGTTCATCAGGGTGACTTTTTCGGCGGCGATCAGCCGGATGGCCTCCTCCGGGTCGAACAGGGGTTGCAGGATGATGGCCCCCCCGGTGGACAGGGCTGTGCCGACGATAATGGTCACCGGCCCGGACCAGAAGAACCCGTTGCCGGTCCAGCTGCGGGACGGCCCTTGCAACCCCCACACCCGCGGCCAGCGCCAGAACTGGATGGTGAAGGAGCGCTGTGAGTGAAGAATGCCCTTGGGCAGGCTGGTGGTGCCGGAGGAGAAGAACAGCCCGCCGTCATCGTAGGGGTGCACCATGGCGCAGCGGGCTGCCACCGCTTCGGGGGAGACCCCCAGGCCCTTGTCCAGAAAGTCCTGCCAGGGCTCGATGGCCGCCACCGTGGCGGGATCAAGTTCGTGCCCGCCCTTGGCGGTCACCCCTTCCAGGCACACCAGGCGGCGGAGGTAGGCGTACTTCGTGGAGACAAGCTCGCCCGGGCTGGCGCCGAGAATGGCGGGCTCTAGAGCGGCGATCATGGCGGTGAAGTCCTTTTTCAGCACCCTGTCCTCGTAGAGCAGGATGGAGATGCCGGATACCCCCAGCAGGTAGTCCAGTTCCGATGGCGTGGAAAAGGTGCTCAGCACCACGGGCACGCCACCGGCCATGGCTGTGCCGAACAGGGCGCCGAGGTACTCCGGCCTGTTGGTCATCAGCAGGCCCACCCGGGTGCCGCGGGTGACGCCGTTGGCGATCAGCGCCCGCGCCACATCCACGGACCTGTCCCACAGATCCCGGTAGCTCCAGCGCACCACGCCATCGGCCCTGTGCATCACCACCGCCTCGTTGTCGCCGTGGCGGCGGGTCACCTCCCGCAGGTAGCCGGGGAAGGTCAGTGGCCCCATGCCCGGCTCTTCGTCGAGGGGGATGCCCCGTATCAGGGACAAGGGGCGGGAGTTGGATGACTGGGTCTCTTTGGCCATGGCGTGAATCTTTTATTGCGAGCGGAGTTGGGAGCGAATGTGGACAACCAGACGGGCGCTGACGAGATCTGCCATGCTTCGTAGGATGGGTTGAGCGCAGCGATACCCATCACCCCTTGCCGCGATGGGTATCGCTGCGCTCAACCCATCCTACGGTTCAGTTCCCATCACCCATACGAGATTTTGGCAAGGGCCTCGCAGCGGCAACAACTCGGCATTGCTACCGCGCGAGGCTCCAGGCTCTCGCCGCTCCGTCAGTAGGGCAGTTCGACTTCCGCGGTTCCGCTGAGGATGGTATCGCCGTCCTGGGTGGTCTGCTTGACCTTGATCACCACCACCGGCGTGCCGTAGGTGGACATGTCCACCTTCTCCACCACTTCGCCGTCGAGATAAGTGACATCCCCCTCGAAAGCGGGGCTGCGGAACTGGGATTTCGAGTGCCAGATGAAACCGTCGTTTCCAGCCCAGTAGGCCACGTAGTCGACGAACCAGGTATTCATGGAGGCGCCATAGCCGTAGACGCCGCCCATGCCGATCTGCTCCGCCTTGTCGGCGTTGATATGGCCGCTTGACGGGCCGTAGAACAGGCCGTCCCCCTGGCGGGGATCAATCTTGCGGGCCTCGAAATCGTAGGTCATGTTCTTGTCGAAGCCGGCGTCCTCGGTGGCGGGGTCGTGCACCCCTTCCGGTACATTCCAGCGCCAGGTGCCCCAGATATTCTCCCGGAAGGAGCGACGCTCCAGGGCAAAGGTCACCGCGGAGTGGGGGCCGATGACGCGGCGCGGCAACTTGTCCCCCACCTTGACCTCTTCGTAATGCGGGGAGCGGCCCTCGCGATTGGACAGGATCCAGTCGAGACGGATTCTGTCGATCTCGGCGCGCTCCTCGGCGGTCCAGCGTTTCGGGACGCGCTTTTCCTTGTCGTACATGCCGCGCTTGCGGGCTTCCTCCACCAGGTAGCGGATGGCGGTGGCGCGCTCCCGCGCCACCATGGCGCCGTCCTGGTTGCGGTGCAGGGTATCGCCGCGGGTAAACACGGTGGGGCCGGCGAACTTGGTATCGGCCACGCTGTAGCCGTCGAAGCGGCGCTTCTGGAACAACTTGTCACCGGGGCGGATCCGCGTGCCGTAGAACCACCACTCCTCGCCGCCGAAGATCAGGTGGGAACCGGGAATCTTGCCGACACAGGACGGGTGACAGCCGTGGCCATAGTCCATCGCCACGGTGAAAGACTGGGGAGCGATAATGCCGCCGAACTTGGACTCCCTGGCGAAGTTCTCGTCCCAGTGAATGGGGTTGGGGTAATCCATCGCCTGCACCCAGCGGCGGATGTCCGTGGCGCTGCAGGGATCCCACAGCTCGGCGAAGACGACGGGCTTGCCGACCCAGCGATCCACATCGCTCAGGTCGAGTTCCACGGTACTTGCAGTGTTTTCGGCAGACATTCGCGCTCCTCGGCTAGTCGCCGGCCCGGGGCCGACAGGTTATTTGTTGACATTCACCACCAAACGGCCGCGCACCTTGCCGGCCAACAGGTCGCTGGCGGCGGGAATGGCGTCCGCCAGGGCGATCTCGCTGGCGATGACATCCAGCAGACCAGTGTCCAGGTCGCGGGCCAGCCGCTCCCAGGCGGGCAGGCGCTTGGCCTTGGGGGCCATGACGCTGTCGATACCCAGCAGGGAAACCCCCCGCAGGATCAAAGGCATCACCGTGGCCGGAAAATCCGCGCCCTGGGCCAGGCCACAGGCCGCCACCGCGCAACCGTAGCGGGTCTGGGCGCAGGCGTTGGCGAGGGTGAAGCTGCCAACGGAATCCACCACGCCACCCCAGCGCTCTTTCTGCAAGGGCTTGCCCTTTTCCGACAGCTCGGCGCGGTCGACGATATCGGCGGCGCCCAACTGCTTGAGATAATCACCCTCCGATGCCTTGCCGGTGGCGGCCACCACGGTGAAACCGGCCTTGGCCAACAGCGCCACGGCAAAACTGCCCACGCCGCCGGTGGCGCCTGTCACCAGGATCTCGCCCTGGTCAGGCCTGGTGCCGTAGGCCACCAGTGCTTCGACACACAGGGCGGCGGTGTAACCGGCGGTGCCAATGGCCATGGCCTGAAAGCTGTTGAAGGCGCTGGGCAGGGGCACCAGCCAGTCGCCGTTGAGCCGCGCCTTCTGGGCCAGACCGCCCCAGTGGCCTTCACCGACGCCCCAGCCGTTCAGCACCACGCGGTCGCCTGCCTTCCACTCCGGGTGGCTGCTGTCCGTGACCACCCCCGCCAGGTCAATGCCCGGCACCATGGGGAACTTGCGCACCACGGGCGAACTGCCGGTGATGGCCAGGCCGTCCTTGTAATTCATCGTCGAATATTCGACATCGATGGTGACATTGCCCTCGGGCAGCTGGGACTCGTCGATTTGCGCGACTGCCACGGACTGGCCGTCGTCACCCTTGTTGATCAGGATTCCAGAAAACATAGGCACCTACTATTACGGTTGGTTGATTGTTGGGCCGCGAAGCCCGCAAGGTAATGAGTTGGGCGGCTGTTTCCAGTGGAGCGGTCAATGGTAGCGCGCCGCTGGACGCACCCTCTCCGCACATCGTGCGATTTCATTGACATTAAACGCACCACCGGAGGCCACCCGGGTCAGCTAGCAACTCCCTAGGATACGCCCCCCACCAGGCTGTCGGCAATGTCGTACTCGTAGCGATCCCCGGCGCGGCCGAGATGCTCCCCCAGCAGCGAGCGCTTGAGGTACAGGTGACAGACATGCTCGGAGGCCATGCCGATACCGCCGTGCAGTTGCAGCGACTCCTCGGCCATGGCGGCAAAGGCCTCGCGCCCCAGAAAGCTGGCGATACGGCCCTTGCTGGCCGCCTGGGGGTCGTCAAGCTGACCAGCACAGCGGGCCAGGCCGTCGTACAGGGCGGCCTCGGCGGTGGCGATGCGGGTCTTGAGATCCGCGCAGCGGTGCTTGAGGGCCTGGAACATGGCCAGGGGGCGGCCAAACTGCTGGCGGGTCTGCAAGTGCTCGACGGTGATGGCCAGCAGGCCATCGGCGCCACCCACGGCATCCGCCGCCAGGGCAAAGTCCCGCTGCACCAGCAAGCGCTGGATCAGCCGGGCGCCCTCCTCTCCCGAGGCCAGCACCCATTCTGGGTCCATGTCCACAGCGTTGAAGGCCACATCGAACAGGCGCCGGGTGCGGTCCCACGAGGGTCGCTCGGTGAGGGTCACGCCGCCCTGGTCGCTGGGCACCAGGGCCAGGGTGTCGCCAGCCCACACCAGCACCGCGCAGGCGCGGTCGGCGGATTGCACGGCGTTGGCCACCCCCGACAACTGGGACCCCTCCAGTTGCAGCGGCGAGTCCACCAGGGGTACGGTGGCGAAATCACCACTGGTCAAGCGCTCCACCCAGGCGGCTCGCCCGCCATGGCTGGACTGGCACACCGCGTCCAGGGCCAAAATG
>JBJHDJ010000230.1:0-4954 GCA_050486485.1 Porticoccaceae bacterium | reverse complement strand
CGCGAGGGAGACGATGTGCTGCTCGACTTCAGTCTGCCCCCAGGTTGTTACGCCACGGCGCTGTTGAGGGAGGTGGCGGTGCTGTCCGTTCCTGGGCCTATGGTATAGTTGCGCCCGGAGAGGGGGATAACGGGGTAGGGTGGGGTGAGTTCCACTGATCTTGACGGCATAGGCATGACATCGCAGCGCACCCGTGAGCGGCTGATCCAGCGCCTACAGGAGCAGGGCATCGGCAACCGCAAGGTGCTCGAGGTGATGCGCATGACTCCGCGCCACATCTTTCTCGACGAAGCCCTGTCCCACCGCGCCTACGAGGACACGGCACTGCCCATCGGCTACTCCCAGACCATCTCCCAACCCTACATCGTGGCGCTGATGACCGAGTTGCTGTTGTCCCGGGGGCCCCGTCACAAGGTGCTGGAGGTGGGCACCGGCTCGGGCTACCAGGCGGCCATTCTCGCCCAGCTGGTGGACCAGGTGTATACCGTGGAAAGGGTCAAGCCCCTGCTGCTCAAGGCCCGCGAGCGCCTGCGCCGCCTGGGCCTGCGCAATGTGGTGTCGGCCCACGCCGATGGCAGCATCGGCCTGTCCCGCTACGCCCCTTACGACGGCATCCTGAGCACCGCCGCCCCGGCACGGGTGCCGGAGGAGTTGCTCGAGCAACTGGCCCCGGACGGCGTGCTGGTGATCCCGGTGGGGCCCGAGGGAGACCAGGAGCTGAAGGTCATCCAGCGGGTGGGGGACAGCGAGCGCTTCGAGGAACAGGATGTGGAGCGGGTGCGATTCGTCCCCCTGCTTTCCGGGTTGGCGCGGTGACATGACGCCGGGACATCGGCGCAATTATCCCCTGCTGTTCGCCAAGGGCCTGGCCATGGGCGCCGCCGATGTGGTGCCCGGCGTGTCGGGGGGCACCATCGCCTTCATCAGCGGCATCTACGATGAACTGGTGCACACCCTGCGGGGACTGACCCCGGCAAAACTTCCCTGGCTGTGGCGCGAGGGGCCGGCGAGTTTCTGGCGACAGATCAACGGCGCCTTTCTGGCGGTATTGCTGGCGGGAATTCTCACCAGTATTTTTTCCCTGGCCAGGCTGGTGGTGTATAGCCTGGAGCACCATCCGCTGGTGATCTGGTCGTTTTTCTTCGGCCTGATCGTCGCTTCCATTGTTCATGTGCTGCGCCAGCAGCGTCACTGGCGACCGCCCCAGGTGCTCGGGTTGTTGGCGGGCACCGTGGCCGCGGCCCTGGTGGCCTTTTCACCTCCCCTGGTGGTGGAACCCACCCTGGTCACTGTGTTTGGTGCCGGCGCCCTGGCGATATGCGCGATGATCCTGCCCGGGGTGTCCGGCAGTTTCATCCTGGTGGTCATCGGCATGTACCCGGTGGTGATCCAGGCAGTGGCGGCCGTCAACCTGGGGGTGCTGGGGGTGTTTGCCGCTGGCGCCGTGGTGGGGTTGCTGGCCTTTTCACACCTGCTGTCGTGGTTGTTGCGCCACCACAGGGCCACCACCCTGGCGGTGTTGGTGGGTTTCATGGTGGGTTCCCTCGCCGCCCTGTGGCCGTGGCGGCTGGAAGGCGACGCCGGGCTGGCGCGGCAACTGCTTTCGCCCTTCGCCTATGGCACCCAAGTGGCGGACCCGCGGCTGGTCTCCTGCCTGCTGGCCATGGTCCTGGGGCTGGTACTGGTGCTGGGACTCGAGTATCTTGGCGGTCGATTCAGACGCCGTGGTAACGGGTAGGAGGGCAGCTTGCGCGGGGTGATCGGCAGTTTCGGTTGGGTCGCGGTACTGGTGCTGGGCAGTCTCTGGCTGAGCGCCTGCACCAGTCCCCAGCCGGCCCCGGTAGCGGATCGACCCCAGCCTCCCACCACCCGTATCCAGCACCATGTGGTGACCCGCGGAGACAGCCTCCACACCATTGCCTGGCGCTACGAATTGGATTACCGGGAGCTGGCCACCCTCAACAACCTCCAGCCGCCATACACCTTGCAGCCTGGCCAGCGCCTGCGCCTTGGCGATGCTCCCATCCCCGTGCCCGCGGGTCCCGTGGCGCGCGCCGTACCCGTGGTGACTTCCCCGATCAGCGCCGAGGCCATTTCCGTGGAACCGCTGATTGCCGAGCCAGCCCCGCGGCAGCCGGTGGAGGAAACTGCTCCTGAAGAAAGTCCCATGGCAATGGCGCCGCCACCGGCCCGGGAGCCTGACCCGCGGCCATCCTTGCCTCCCGCCCCGGCCCCCTCGGCGACGGCTCCCCCCGGCACCTGGCAATGGCCAGTCACCGGCGCCGTGACCAGGGAATACGATGCCGGTCGGGTGTTCAAGGGTATCAACATCCACTCCACCAGTGGTACGCCGGTGCGGGCCTCCGGGGATGGCACCGTGGTGTATGCCGGCAGCGGCCTGCGGGGCTATGGCCAGCTCATCATCCTCAAGCACGACGACACCTACCTGAGTGCCTATGCCCACAACAATCGCATCCTGGTGGCGGAGAACGACAGTGTCCGGCAGGGGCAGGTGATTGGCGAGGTGGGTGGCGACCCCGCGGATTCCGGGCGACTCTATTTCGAAATTCGCGAGCACGGCAAGCCGGTGGACCCGGAAAAACTGTTGCCGCCTCGTTGAAGGTCGCGGGCTTGTGCGGTCATGTCCCACGGGTAAAATCGAGGTGCCCTGGAATCCAAACAACAGAATAACAAGTGCTATGGCAATGGAAGGTATTTATGAATGACGAGGATGGCCTGCTGGACGATCCGGAAGACTCCCTGGAGGGCGAGGAAGGTGAGCCCGACGGCGGTGCCGAGGATGTGCTTGCCACCAACAATTTTCCCAATGAAGAGGTCATGGACGCCGCCAACCTCTACCTGCGGGAGATCGGCTACGCCGCCCTGCTCACCGCCGAGGAGGAGGTGTACTACGCCCGCCTGGTGCAGCAGGGCGATCAGGATGCCCGGCGGCACATGATCGAAAGCAACCTCAGGCTGGTGGTGAAGATTGCGCGGCGCTACATCAACCGCGGCCTGGCCCTGCTGGATCTGATCGAGGAGGGCAACCTTGGGTTGATTCGCGCCGTGGAAAAATTCGACCCCGAGTTAGGGTACCGATTCTCCACCTACGCCACCTGGTGGATTCGCCAGACCATGGAGCGGGCGCTGATGAACCAGACCCGCACCATCCGCCTGCCCATCCATGTGGTCAAGCAGCTCAATACCTACCTGCGCGCCGCCCGGCAGCTCGCCCAGGAACTGGATCACGATCCCAGTGCCGAGGAGATCGCCCGTCTGCTGGAAAAGCCGGTGGCCGAAGTGTCCCGGGTGCTGGAGCTCAATGAGCGGGTCACCTCGGTGGACTTGCCCGTGGGCCGCTCCGGGGACAAGACAATCGTGGAAACCATTGCCGATACCTCGCCGTCGGATCCCGAGGCGTTGCTGGAGGAGGACGACATGGTTTCGGCGTTGGAGAACCTGCTGGATCAACTGAGTGACAAGCAGCAGGAAGTGTTGGTGCGTCGCTTTGGCCTGCGCAACCACGACCCACAGACCCTGGAGGAGGTCGGCCGCGAGGTGGGCCTTACCCGTGAGCGGGTGCGCCAGATTCAAGTGGAGGCGTTGCGCCGCCTTCGGGCTTTGATGCTGCGGGAAGGCCTGGATCCCTCGGTGATTTTTGCCGACCGGCTCTGAAGGCCAGCCCGCATATGTCACCAATTCGGCGAGCCGTATGGTGAAACCGCTGTTCACCAGGGTCATGGGAGGATGGCGAAGGTTGTCCTGGCTTGCACGGCGACACGGCCGCGCATTACATTGATGTGGTCCACCATCGACCACCCTCAAAGGAGAGTCCCTGATGTCACACCCCAAGATCGGCAACATGGCGCCGGCCTTTACCCTGCTCAATCAGCGCGGTGAAAAGGTCAGCCTCAAGGATTTCAAGGGCAGCCGCAATGTGGTGCTGTACTTCTACCCCAAGGCCATGACGCCAGGCTGCACCACCCAGGCCTGCGGCATCCGTGACAGCGCCAAGGCGTTTGCCAAGCTGGATACCGTGGTCTTCGGTGTCAGCCCGGATCCGGTGGCGCGGCTCCAGAAGTTCGAGGACAAGCAGTCGCTGAATTTCGATCTGCTGTCGGACGAGGGTCACGCCGTGGCGGACAAGTATGGTGTGTGGGGTCCAAAAAAATTCATGGGTCGGGAGTTCGACGGTATCCACCGCATGACCTTCATCATCGGCAAGGATGGCCGTCTCAAGCATCACATGGCGAAGGTCAACACCAAGACACACCACGACGATGTGCTGGCCTGGATCAAGGGCAATCTCTGATGGTAAGGGTGCTGATTTAAGGCATTTCGGACTTCGTAGCCCGGTCGGCATCCCGGGGGAGGGTTTTCGAGACACGCCGTAAACCCCCCTCCGGGGTCCGGCCCGCAATCACAGATTGCGTGCGTTCGGCTGCGCACAAAGCTTCGCTTTGTAAACGCTTGCCTCACCCCTGGGGGCTCGACGGCGCCATCCCTGGCGCCGACGGTCTCGAAAACCCTCCCCCGGGACACCGCCCTACTACTCTAAAGGGGCTTAATTCAGTGCCATTGACCTCCGACAGCAATGTCGGCCGCCTCTGGCCAAGGGGCGGATTGTTCGCCGCCCTGTAAACGGGTAAAGTGCCGCCTTTTCCGCTCGCACCATGAGGAACCCCCATGAGCCTGCCCACAGAACTGTTCGTCCACGCCCAGGCGGCCCCGGCCTCCGAAGCCAACCCCATGATCACCCTGCTGATGTTCGCCGGCCTGTTCGTGCTGATGTATCTGCTGATCATCCGCCCCCAGCGCAAGCGCCAGAAGGAGCATCAGCAACTGGTGACGGCGCTCAACAAGGGGGATGAGGTGGTGATGACCAGCGGCATCCTCGGCAAGATCGTCAAGCTGGAAGGGGACTATCTGGAGTTGGAGGTGAACGACACTGTCA
>JBJHDJ010000229.1:0-4955 GCA_050486485.1 Porticoccaceae bacterium | reverse complement strand
CCCCGGGCGGTACTTGTCGAGGCCGATGAAATCGTCCGCGCCGTCCCCCTGACGACCTTCGCTGTCACCCTCGCCACCTCCGTCACCCAGGGGTTGGGGGGTTCCGGCCACGGGTCTGGGGTATACAAGTCCACGGCATTCCGGCAGCACCAGGGTCCAAACCCGCAGCAGGCCGAGGGGATAGTGGCTCTCCACCCTCAGCCGACCGGGCCGCAGCCAGCCGCGCTTGCCGGCACGGACGAACAGCTCGGCCATGGCGGTACCGCCAGCCCCGGCGAGGCTGACCACCACCGGGGACGCATCGGCGAAGGAGAGGCGGATATCGTCCCTGAAGCGACCCCGGCCCACCTGGTCCACCGCCACCAGGACCCGGGCCTTGTGGCCGGCAAAGGCGGGTTCCACCCGGTCCACCCGCAACCGCAGGCCGGAGAGATTGGCATGGCTGTGGAAGATGGCCACCACGAACAGGGAGCCCAGCAGGGCGGCGAAGGCGAACACCAGGTTGTTCTGATAATTGGTGGCCAGTAACCACAGCAGGGCGACGCCGCCGAGAAAGGCGAAGCCAGCCCGCGAGGGAAGGATGAACAGGCGGCGACGATCGAGCACCACGCTGCGCTCCGGGGGGATGCGCTTGTCGAGCCAGCGCTGATAGCGTTGTTGGAAGTAGATGCGGATGCTGGTGATGGGGGTCATGGGGTTGTGGTCTGACGTCGGACGTCTGACGTCTGACGCAAAAGCCCGAGCGGCCTCATCCCAGCAATGTCGAGGTTCACAGCTACTCCTAGCCTGCGATCCATCTTGGCGTCCGACACCGGACATCCGATGTCAGACCCCTCAAAGAATGTCAACAGCATTCAACACCTCTTCCACCAGGGCGCCGCCCTGGCGCATGGCCTCCCCCTGGAGGCGGTGACCCGCCAGGGCCGGGAAAATGGCCTGGATATCCTCCGGGATCACATAATCGCGCCCCTCGATCATCGCCAGGGCGCGGGCGCATTGCAACAGCGACAGGGCCGCCCGGGGAGATAGCCCACAACTGATATTGGCGGCGTCGCGGGTATGGTTGACCAGCCGTTGCAGGTAGTCGAGCACGGCGCCGGAGGCGTGGATGTCGCTCACCTGCTCCCGCAACGCCAGCAACCGGTCGAGGGGCAGCACGGGCTTGAGGGACGGCAGGCGACGGCGGGTATCCCCCTGTTCCAGCAGGCGGCGCTCGGCGGTCGGATCGGGATAACCCAGGGAAATACACAGGGTAAAGCGGTCCTGCTGGGATTCGGGCAACGGAAAGGTGCCGCTCTGGGAACCGGGGTTCTGGGTGGCGATCACGAAAAAGGGGTTGGGCAGTTCGCGGGTTTCCCCCTCCACGGTGACCTGCTGCTCCGCCATGGCTTCCAACAGGGCGCTCTGGGTCTTGGGGGTGGTGCGGTTGATCTCGTCCGCCAGCAGCAACTGGCAGAAAATCGGACCGGGGTGAAAACGAAACGCCCCAAGCTCCGCCTCGTAGATGGAGATGCCGAGAATGTCCGCCGGCAACAGATCGCTGGTGAACTGGATGCGGTTGTAGGTGAGCCCCAGGGCCGCCGCCAGACCGTGGGCCAGGGTGGTCTTGCCCATGCCCGGCAGATCCTCGATCAACAGGTGGCCGCGGGCCAGGAAGCAGGCCAGCGCCAGGCGGATCTGCTCCTCCTTGCCCAGCAGCACCGACCCCACCGCCGCGACGATGGCGTCGAGTTCGCGGTGGCGGTGGTGGGCGGGGAGGTTCATTGCGAGCGGCCACTTGGGTTTGGCAGGGACATTCTGAAAGGCGGCCTCTGCTGTGAGGTCTGACGTCTGACGTCCGACGTCTGACGCAAAAGACCGGTAGTAGACATTGGTGTAAGTTCAAAGTGCACAGCCAGCCCTCTCAAAGTTACTTCCTGGCGTCCGACGTCAGACATCCAGCGTCAGACGCTCACCAACCCCCCCACCAGATCCGCCTTGATATCGGCGATATCCTCCAGCCCCACGGAAATGCGGATCAGGTTCTGGGTAATGCCGGCCTGCGCCCGCTCCTCGTCGCCGAGGCGACCGTGGGTGGTGGTGGCGGGATGGACGATGGTGGTCTTCACATCGCCGAGATTGGCGGTATGGGACAGCAGCCGGGTGCTGTCGATCAGTCGCCAGGCCTCCTCGCGGCCGCCCCGCACCCGGAACGACAACACGCCGCCGAAACCGCGCTGCTGGCGGCGCGCAAGCTCATGGCCGGGGTGATCCGGCAACCCGGCGTAAAAGACCTTCTCCACGGCGGGCTGCTCCCGCAGCCACTCCGCCAGGCGCTGGGCATTGGCGCAGTGGGCCTCCATGCGCAGGCGCAGGGTTTCCAGACCCTTGACAAACACCCAGGCGTTGAACGGACTCATGGTGGGCCCGGCGGTACGCAGAAAGGTGCGCACATCTTCCATCAGTTCCGAGCTGCCCAGCACCACGCCACCTAGACATCGGCCCTGCCCGTCCAGGTACTTGGTGGCGGAGTGGATGATGATATCGGCGCCGAATTCCAGCGGTTTTTGCAGGGCCGGGGTACAGAAGCAGTTGTCCACCACCAACAGGGCGCCGCCGCGGTGGGCAATGTCCGCCAGGGCCGCGAGATCGGCGATACCCGCCAGGGGGTTGGACGGGGTCTCCACGAACAGCATGCGGGTGTTGGGGCGCATGGCCGCCGACCAGGCGGACAGATCCTCCAGGGGCACGAAGGTGGTCTCCACCCCGAATTTGGAGAGCTGCTTGCCGAACAGGTTGACGGTGGTGCCAAACACATCCCGGGAGCAGATCACATGGTCGCCGCTCTTGAGGTGGGCCATGGCCAGACTGAGAATCGCGGACATGCCGGAGGCGGTGGCCACCGCCTGCTCCGCTCCCTCGAGGGCGGCGATGCGCTCCTCGAACATGCGCACCGTGGGGTTGGTGTAGCGGGAATAGACATTGCCCGCCTGCTCGCCGGAAAACCGCGCGGCGGCCTCGGCGGCAGTGGCAAACACATAGCTGGAGGTGGGATAGATTGCCTCGGCGTGCTCGCCCTCCGGGCCGCGGTTCAGGCCGGCGCGGATCGCCAGGGTATCGATGGCGGCGCCGGACAGGGGGTCGTCTTGACTCATCAATGCACTCCGGATCCTGAATTGTGCAGGCCCACCACTTCGGGGCGGCCTTCCTGGTCATTGGCCATCTTGGCGGAATCATTGCGTACCGCCGCCAGATTGTGCAGGTAGGTTTCGTCCACGTCCCCGGTGATGTACTGACCGTTGAACACCGCGCACTCGAAGCGGCGGATCTTGGGGTTGCCCTCCCGGGCGCTCTCCACCAGATCCTCGAGATCCTGGTAAACCAGCCAGTCGGCACCGATCTGGGCCGCTACCTCCTCCACCGTATGGCCGTGGGCCACCAGTTCGCTGGCGGCGGGCATGTCGATGCCGTACACATTGGGATAGCGCACCGGCGGCGCGGCGGAGGCCATGTAGACCTTCCTGGCGCCCGCGTCCCGGGCCATCTGGATAATCTCCCGGGAGGTGGTGCCGCGCACGATGGAGTCATCCACCAGCATCACATTCTTGCCCTGGAATTCGAGCTTCACCGGGTTGAGCTTCTGGCGCACGGACTTCTTGCGCTGGGTCTGTCCGGGCATGATGAAGGTGCGACCGATGTAGCGGTTCTTCATGAAGCCCTCGCGGAACTTGACCCCCAGCACCTCGGCCATGGACTGGGCCGACACCCGACTGGTGTCGGGCACCGGCACCACCACGTCGATATCGTGGTCGGGCCACAGGGAAAGCACTTTTTCCGCCAGTTTTTCCCCCATGCGCAGGCGGCACTTGTACACCGAGATGTCGTCGATGAATGAGTCGGGGCGGGCGAAATAGACCTGCTCGAACAGGCAGGGCACCAGTTCCGACTGATCGGCGCACTGGGCGCTGTGAAACTGGCCGTCCTTGTCGATGTAGATGCCCTCCCCCGGGGCCAGGTCCCGCTCCACCTTGAAACCCAGCACATCGAGGGCCACGCTCTCCGACGCCACCATGTACTCGACGCCATCCGGGGTCTGCCGGGAACCGTAGATGAGGGGACGGATACCGTAGGGGTCGCGGAAGGCGAACACCCCGTAGTTGGCGATCAGCCCCACCGCGGCATAGGCGCCCTGGCAACGGCGGTGCACCCGCTTGATGGCGGAAAACACATCGCTGGGCTCCGGCTTCATCTTGCCCTGCAGTTGCAATTCGTGGGCAAAAATATTGAGCAGCACCTCCGAATCCGAGTCCGTGTTGACATGGCGCAGATCGGTCATGAACAGGTGTTTCATCAATTCGTCGGCATTGGTGAGGTTGCCGTTGTGGGCCAGGCAGATGCCATAGGGCGAGTTGACATAGAAGGGCTGGGCCAGCGCCGGGCCGGAACTGCCGGCGGTGGGATAGCGCACATGGCCGATGCCCAGGGTGCCCACCAGGCGCTTCATGTGGCGGGTGTGAAACACATCCCGCACCAGGCCGACATCCTTGCGCTGGTGGATGCGACCCTCCTCGCAGGTGACGATACCGGCAGCGTCCTGGCCACGGTGCTGCAACATGGTCAGCGCGTCGTAGAGACGCAGATTCACATTGCTCTTGCCAACGATGCCGACGACACCACACATAGTCTCTACCCTAAAACAGCGATTTGAAATGATTGAACACTTCGTGGAAGGTTTCCACCGCCCAGTGCTCGAAGCGCAGGAAATGGGGAATGAGCAGCGACTCCCGCCACCAGGGGTCCTCGGTCACCGGCACCACGCCCGGCACCAGAATCAGCAGGGCCAGCACCAGGATGCCACCGCGCAGGGCGCCGAACACCATCCCCAGTAGGCGGTCCGTTCCCCCAAGGCCGGTGCCTTTCACCAACTGGCCCAGAAGAAAATTGACGATGGCGCCAGCTATCAACACACCGACAAA
>JBJHDJ010000228.1:0-4959 GCA_050486485.1 Porticoccaceae bacterium | reverse complement strand
GCCTTCTTCGCCTTCAGCTTTCTCGCCCAGATGGTACTCACCTGGCTACTGGAACGGCTGCCCATCATGCGCGACCACTTCGCCCGTCAGTTGGGCTGGCTGCGCATCAATATCGGGCTGATCTGGCTGCTGGGGTTGGCCAGCATCATCGTCGGCTATGTCAATCCGGAGCTCTACAAGCGCAGCGACGACGCCATCGCCTGGAACTTCACCCTGCTGCTGTGCTGCCATGTCCTGCTGGTTGGCGATCTGTGGCGGCGCAGCCGCTGGCGATTGGCGTTCGAGGCGCGCCAGGGGGACGGGTAACCGGCCGCCACGCCAGTCTCCCGCCCGCCCGTGAGCGCATCAGTAGCCGCTACCGGAATCCTTGCCGCGGGTCCCATCCGGGTCGCCACCCTTGTTGACCAGCGGGCTGAGATTATCCGACTCCTCGCCGTACCAGGTGCGGAACTCGGCAAACCCGGGCACCTCGGCAAAACTGCTGTTGACGGCTGGATCGACTTCCACATGGATCAGCGCCGGGCGGCCAGAATCCAGGGCCCGTTGTATGGCGGGGACTATGTCTTCGCTGCGATCGACGAATGCCCCGTAGGCACCAAAGCTTTCGGCGGTTTTATCAAGGCGCACGGACCTGCTCCAGCGGGCTTCGGGAATGGAAGTATCCTGACCGAAATTGGCCTTGTAGGAGGCCTCTTCCAGACCCCAGGCATAGTCGACGGACACCACGCACACCACCGGCAGGTTCTTGCGCACGGCGGTTTCCAGTTCGGCGATATGGAACAACATTGACGAATCACCGGTCAGCAACACCACCGGCCGGCTGTCGCCCACCGCCAGCTTGGCCCCCAGGGCATAGGGCAGACCGGTGCCAATGGCGCCATAGTTGGAATTCCACATGGCGTCGCGGGGCTTCATCATCAACGCCGCGTTGAACCACATGCTGGCGGCGCCGCCATCGCGCACAATGACGGTTTCGGGAGGCAGCGCGCGGGTGGCCTCAACGGCCAGGCGGCCGGTGTGGATGGGCTTTGAAACATCCGGCAGCCTGGCCACCAGGGCTTCCTTTTCGGCGTCGTGGGCCCGCACCTGTTCGCGCACCTTGTCGGGCAGGGTTGCGCTGAAGTTTCCCAGGGCCTCGGTCAGTTGCGGCACGATGGCCCGCAGGTCACCCACCAGGGGGACATCGATGGGGCGATTGACTCCGATGGCGGTGGGATCCTGCTCGATGTAGATCCATTTGCGGTCGGCGTTGCCCTTCGACCAGTGGCGGCCGCGCCCGTAGTGGGTGGCTTCGCTGATCTCGGTGCCGATGGCCACCACGGCATCGCAATCGGCTATGATCGCGGACGCTCCGGGGCTGCCATAGGGCAGTGTGCGGTCATCCATCCCTTCCAGTATGGCTTCAACGCTGTTGGTGCTGATGATGGGGGCGCCCAGCTTGGTCGCCAGGGTGGCGACATCCCGGTGAGCCCGGCAGGCGAACGCGCCCTGCCCCACCAGCAGGATGGGGTTTTTGGCCGTGGTCAGTATGTTGACCGCCTCCTTGACGGCGGCCGTGCCGGCCTGCTGGCTCACCAGGCGATAGCGATGGGGCGGCAGCACCGGCGGCAGGTCCAGCTCGGCCTGCATGATCTGCAGGGGCAGTTCCACATAGGTGGGGCCCGGGACGCCGCTCATGGCCTGGCGGAAGGCCTCCTGGAAGATTTCGTCCAGTTGCTCGACATACTCCACCACGCCCACATATTTCATGACGCCTTCAAACATGGGCGGCTGGCTCATCCACTGGGTCATGCCGCGGCGCACCCGCTGCTCGTAAAGGCTGTGGCGCTGGGCCATGATGAACACCGCGGGGATGTTCTCTTTCTTCAGGTAGTTGGCGCCACCGGCAATATTGGCCACGCCAGGGCCCTTGTTGACGCAGATAACCCCGGGCTTGCCCGTCATGCGGTAAAACCCGTCCGCCATCATGGCGGCCGCCTGTTCATGGTGGGGGGAGACGATGTTCATGCCCCGGCTTTCGGCGGTGATGAACATGCCAAAAAAACTGGGGTCGGGGATACCGAAAAGGGTATCCACGCCCTCGGCCTGAACGAGATCGACAAGTCGTTCATGAATTCTACAAGCTGCCATCAAATAGTCCTTCTTTTCCACATAAGTCGGTTGTCATGATACAGGGTAAAGCCTGCTGAAGCAGGCTCCGATCAGCACGGCGCCTGCTCGAGGGTTTTGGCGCTACCGCAGTTCGGCCCCGGCTGCCACCACGGAGCCAGGCATGCCCCTTCGGGTTACTGGCCGATCGCCGCCACGATCAGCCCGATCACGCACAGCATGGCGATCATCCACACGGTGCTGCGGGCGGTGGCCATGTCCTTGATGTAGCAGACGCCGTGGGCGATACGGGCGAGGATAAAGATCACCGCCAGGGCATTGACCACGGTGGCCGACACCCCGGCGACAATGGCGATCAGCACCGCGCCGATAAAGCCGGGCAGCGCCTCGAAGGCGTTCTGCTGCGCCCAGTTGGCGCGCTGTGAGCGACCCTCCAGGTTGGCCAGCAGCAGGCGCGGGCTGTGATTGTCATAGCTCTTGGACTTGAACAAGGGTGACTTGGCCACACCGGCCCAGATGATGGGCAGGATGATGGCGATCAACACGCAACCATAGGCGATGGTCATGAGGTATTCTCCTTTTTTTCGTATGATGGCGAGTTTTCGTATGATGGCGGGCCGGCACAGCCAGCCGCACGCAGCATAACACCACACCTGCAAGGGAGCAGCCATGTCATTTCACAGCCACCGGGGTGCCTACCCATACTCCCGCCCGCGCCGCAACCGCAGCGCCGACTTCGCCCGCCGCCTGGTGCGGGAGACCCGCCTGACGGTGGACGACCTGATCTACCCGGTATTCGTGCTGGAGGGGGACAACCGCCGCGAGGCCATCGACTCCATGCCCGGCATCGAGCGGCTGTCCATCGACCTGCTGGTGGCCGAGGCCCGGGAATGGGCTGACCTGGGCATTCCCGCCCTGGCCCTTTTTCCGGTCACCCCCCCGGAGAAAAAATCCCTCGCCGCCGAGGAAGCCTGGAACCCGGAAGGCCTGGCCCAGCGCGCCACCCGCGCCCTGAAGGACGCCCTGCCGGATCTGGGGGTGATCACCGATGTGGCCCTCGACCCCTTCACCAGCCACGGACAGGACGGCATCATCGACGGCGACGGCTATGTGCTCAACGACATCTCCGTCGAGGCCCTGGTGAAGCAGGCCCTGTCCCACGCCGAAGCCGGAGCGGATATCGTCGCCCCCTCCGACATGATGGACGGGCGCGTCGGCGCCATCCGCCAGGCCCTGGAGGCAGCCGGCCATGCCAACTGCAAGATCCTCGCCTACGCCGCCAAGTACGCCTCCAGCTACTATGGTCCGTTCCGCGACGCGGTGGGCTCGGCGGGCAATCTCAAGGGCGGCAACAAGTTCAGCTACCAGATGGATCCCGCCAACAGCGACGAGGCCCTGCACGAATGCGCCCTCGACCTGGCGGAGGGGGCCGACATGATCATGGTGAAACCCGGCATGCCCTACCTGGATGTGGTGCAACGGGTGAAACAGGAACTGAAAGCGCCAACTTTCGTGTACCAGGTGAGCGGCGAGTACGCCATGCACATGGCCGCCTTCGAGAGGGGCTGGCTCGACGCCGACAAGGTGATCCTCGAATCCCTGCTGGCCTTCAAGCGCGCCGGCGCCGACGCCGTGCTCACCTACTTCGCGGTGCGGGCGGCGCGGTTGCTGGCGGCCAACCCTTGACCCACCCGGATGCCGCCCTGCTGCTGCCCCTGCTGACGGAGGCGGGCTCCCGCGCCCTGCTGGTGGCGGACGAGAACTGCGCCGGCTTCCCCTTTGCCCGACTGGCGGGCAGCGCCGTGCTGAGCAACCGCCGAGATATCGCCGACAGCGCCATGGCGGCGGGTTGCGCAACCCACTTCAGCGACTTTGACTTTTCCCCCTGGTGCCCTGGGGATCTGGATCTGATCTGCTGCCCGGTGCCCAAGGAAAAGGCCGTGGTACACCATATCGCCAACAGCGCCACCGAACGCCTGCAACCCGGTGGCCGCCTGGTGCTGACGGGGGGCAAGCAGGAGGGCATCAAGACCTTTGCAAAGACCCTGGCGGCGCGCCTCGGCGGCGAGGGCACCAGTGAAAAACACGGTAACCGCTACCGGGTAGTCATCACACGAGGGCCACAACCGGGAGCAGACCTGGACGACGGCGACTACCAAACCCTGCGCCCGGTGCTGGAGCTGGACGGCAAACCCGTGTTCAGCAAGCCGGGGCTATTCGGCTGGGATCGCGTCGACACCGGCAGCGCCCTGCTGGCGGCGCAACTCCCCGCCTTTTTCGCCGGATTCTCCACGCCGCCCGGAACCCTGCTGGATCTCGGCTGCGGCTACGGCTACCTGTCCCTGGAGGCGGCACGCCTCGGCCACTGGCGGACTATCGCCACCGACAACTGCGCCGCGGCCCTGCTGGCCTGCGGCAGGAATTTCACCGATTGGGGACTGACCGGGGAAGTGCTCGCCAGCGATGCCGGCGACACCCTCACCGGCCCTTTCGATGTCCTGCTGTGCAACCCGCCCTTCCACCAGGGCTTCCAGACAGACCGCCGCCTCACCGACAAATTCCTCGCCGCCGCCCGCCGCCTGCTGCACCCCCGGGGCCGCGCCTTGTTCGTGGTGAACGCCTTCGTGCCCCTGGAGGGCCTCGCCGCGGGGTTGTTTGGCGACGTGCGGGTGGTGGTGAATGATGGGAGGTTCAAGGTTATTTCCTTGGGTCTGACGTCTGACGTCTGACGTCTGACGTCTGACGCAAAAGCCCGCTCGGCGATACTTGTAGAGGATTTTGCTCCGGCAGCTTCGATGGGCAGGAGTGGAAAATAAGCATCACGACTTGGTGTGAATGCCTATGGATTCC
>JBJHDJ010000227.1:0-4980 GCA_050486485.1 Porticoccaceae bacterium | reverse complement strand
ATATGGGTGCGGTCCGGCTGGAAGGGTGAGACGCCGCGCTTGCCCCGGCGAATGGTGGTGGCCACCATGTCGAACAGCGGCAGCCCTACAAAGTACAGGGCGGTGGCGGGCGCTATGCCACCCACCCCCGGCAACCCGCCGTGGGCAATGGATATCAGGAACCACACCAGGGTCAGGCCCACCAGCTTGCTGCCGGCGTCGCCAAGAAAGATCTTGGGCATGAAGGGCAGCAGGCGCAGGTTGCACAGCAGGAACGCCGCCAGCCCGGCAATGATCAGCGGCGCCAGATAGTTGACCACCGGCGAGATGTGGGTGAACACCAGGATGGCGCCAATGGCCACCAGGGCGACACTGCCCGCCAGGCCGTCGATGCCGTCGATCATGTTGAAGGCGTTGATGATGCCGAACACCGCCACCAGGGTGAACGGATAGGCAATCCAGAAGGGCATGTGGATTTCTCCAAAGCCCAGCAGGTTGCCGAGATTGCTGATCCAAAGGCCAGAGCCAAATACCATGATGCTGGCGGCGACGGCTTCCATCAGCATGCGCAGGCGCACATCGAGGCCAAAACGATCGTCGATGGCTCCCACCGCCACCAGCAGGCCGCCGGCGGCCAGAAAGCTCAGCAATTCGCTGTCCAGTACATGCCAGGGGGAGAGGGTGAGAATCACCGCCACGGTGAGGTAGATGGCGATGCCGCCAGTGAGGGGGATATGGCCATCGTGCATTTTGCGCTGGCAGGGTTTGTCCTCGAGGCCGAGGCGGATCGCCAGGGGTGTGAGCAGGGCGATCAGGGCCAGACAGAGCACCAGCGCGGCAACCAACAGTGGCAGCGTCTGTGTCATGTCAAGGCGCCTGCTTGCCAGACCTGTCGATGGACATCACATTCAATACCTCAAAATCCTGGCTAGTCATGCACATAGAGAGCCATATTGTCATGGCTTCCAGATTTGGCCATTGAGCCATATCAAGGGTGTGCCGGCAATTGCGTTCAGTCGATCAGGGCTACCGTCTGTCGCATGTTGGTCAGAGTCTACCCCGCGGCCTGAGACGACTCGGGCCGGTCGCGACACTTTTCATAAGCTCCCTGGTAGAACTGAGACTGATCATTGGTGCATGGAGGCTCTCTGGCGGTTCAGGAAATACCGTGAATATAGGCGATTATGAATGAAAAAGAATTGACGGTGCTCGATACGCTGGGAAAAAAACTCGGAACTATCCGTCTGTAACGATGCAGTGGGTAACGATGCCTGTATCGCAACTGCTCTTTCGCGATACCATGGGATCAGCGGGCTTTCCTTGGAATGCTGGATCGGCTCGCGGATTGGACTGGGGAGGGGAGTAGACTAGCCTCGACCCGCTACGGGCACGCTAGATTGTCCCGCCCTAGAAAAACAATTTAATGAAATTAAAACAATCGACTATATGAAAAATATAATATTAAAGATGAGAAAAAGCACGGCGCGCTTCCGACCTGTCATGGGTGTGCTGCAAAGGTCGGTGTTGATCTTCATGCTTGCCTGTGGCGCTCATGGCCAGGCAGGCGCGCCAGACCGGCAGTTGGCCACCGGCTATTCGCCTCTCAAGGAAATCCACCGCGACAATGTCCATCAGTTGCAGCTGGCTTGGGAGTACCGCACCGGGGATATTCCCACTGGACAGGGAGTCACATCCTTTCAGGATCAGCCGCTGCTGGTGGAGGGCAGCCTGGTGGTGTGCAGCCCTTCCCGCAAGCTGATCGCCCTGGATCCCGCCACTGGCGCGGAGCGTTGGGTGTTCGATCCTGGTTCGACGGGGAGACCGGACAAGTGCCGCGGTGCCGGCGTGTGGGTGGATGAAGCAGCCGCCAAGGACCAGGCTTGCCGCACCCGGTTGCTGCTGGGTACCAAGGATTACCGTCTGCTGGCGGTGGATGCTCGCACCGGCAAGCTCTGCGAGGATTTTGGTGACCGGGGCGTGGTGCACATGGAGCCCAGCAAGCCGCTGCTGTTTCCCGGCGAAGTGGAAGCCCTGTCGAGACCCGCGGTGGTAAATGGCGTTGTCGTGGTCGGGTCCAGTGTTATCGACAACCAGCGTGTCGATGCCCCCAGTGGCCGGGTGTTGGCCTACGATGCCCGCACTGGTGAGTTCCGCTGGAAGTTCGACCCGATTCCCCAGGCTCCCACGGATCCTGCCTGGCAAACCTGGCACGATGGATCGGCACTGCGGCACGGCGCTGGCAATGTGTGGTCGGGCATGTCCGTGGACGAGGCCCGCGATCTGGTGTTCCTGCCGACCACCAGCCCTTCACTGGATTTCTACGGAGGCAGCAGGCCCGGTGACAACCTGTACACCAACTCCGTGGTGGCATTGCGGGGCTCAACCGGAGAGGTGGTGTGGTATTTCCAGATCGTGCGTCACGATGTGTGGGACTACGACCTCAATTCGCCAGGCATGCTCATTGACTATCCCCACAACGGCGAGAGGGTGCCGGCCCTGGTGCAGAACACCAAGCAGGGGATGATCTTTATTTTCAATCGCGAGACTGGCGAACCCCTGGTGCCCATCGAGGATCGGCCAGTGCCACAGGAGGGTGCGACTCCCGGGGAATGGCTATCCCCGACTCAACCATTCCCCGTGGGCATGCCGCCGGTGGCCCGTCAAAGTTTTTCTCCAGACGATGTGTGGGGCTTCACGCCCTTTGATCGTCGCTGGTGTCGGCGCAGGGCGGAGAAACTCTTGTACGGACCCATCTACACGCCACCCAGCTTGCAGGGCACGGTGTCGATGCCGTCCCAGTCGGGGGGGCCAAGTTGGGGAGGCGGCGGCTATGACCCCGACAGCCACATCATGGTCGTGCCCTCCAACCTGGTGCCCATGATCGTCACCAACACCCCGAGGGAGGAGGACGATATCAAGCGCCGCACCGAGCTGGATGTGATGGGACCACTGACTTTCGACAATCTCGGAATACCCCATGTGACAACCGTGGAGCCCTTCCTGTCGCCGTTGGGTGCGCCTTGCGTGCGGCCACCCTGGGCCGTGCTGACCGCCGTCGATATCGTCAACAAGGAAATCCTGTGGGAGGTTCCCCTCGGCAGCATCGACAAGCTGGCGCCGCTGCCCATTCCCTGGCGCCTCGGCACCCCTGGCGCTGGAGGCCCCCTGGTGACGGCCGGCGGTGTGGTGTTCATCGGCTATACCCTGGACCATAGGTTTCGGGCCTTCGATCTGAAAACCGGTGAAACCCTGTGGACCGCCAGGCTGCCGGCCTCCGCAACCTCTATCCCGGTCACCTACCAGTGGGAAGGTGAACAGTTCGTGGTGGTGGCGGCGGGGGGGCACAGTATGTACGGCACTGAGCTGAGTGACGCGGTGATGGCCTTCAAGCTACCCCGGTAGTTTCTTTCCCAAGAATGGGAGGGGGCTGACGGGAGAAGCCAGGCGGTTGCAGGCCTGGAAAATGCCATCCCGGCGCGGCGAGCGCCTCGCCGGGATTGTTTCCGGGGCGGATCAGAGTCCTTCCACCAAAATCGTCCTGTAGTCCGCCGCCCTGAGGCGGTGGGGCAGGGCGGCCTGGTAGCCGGGACTGTTGTACCAGGCTCGGGCGTCCTCCATGCTGGGAAATTCCAGCACGATCACCCCGTCCGGGGCGCTGCCTTCCAGGGCCTCCGTGGCGCCGTTGATGACCCGTGGCACCAGATTGGGATCCCTGGGAAGCTCCCGGGTCATCTGCTGGTACTGGGCATAGGCATCGGGGTCCCTCAGCGGGCTCTCGCGGTAGACGATGACAAAGGCTGGCATGGGGTTGTCTCCTTGGGGTATTGGGGGAAACGGATTGTACGCCAACCGCCACCTGTTGGCAGTCACGGCACATCGCCAGGGCGAAATTGGATAACATGACGAACAAACATTTTCTGTGTCAGAATGGCTGCCCGAGTCACCGTCCGACGCAGCGCACAAATGAAAGGAACCAACCATGTCCAATGAAAACGACCGTCTCGCCGCCCTGGAAAAAAAGCTTCAATATCTGATGGATCGCCAGGAAATTCTCGATTGCATCGCCCGCAATGCCAGGGGCTGCGACCGGCACGATGCCGAAATGCTGTCCAGTTCATACCTGGAGGACGGCATCGACGAGCACGGCGCCCAGCATGTGCTGCCGGGCCAGCAGTACCATGAATGGGCCAACCAGGTGCACAGCCAGGGGTCCATCCAGAACATGCACAATATCACCACCCATCATTGCGAGATCGACGGCGATGTGGCCCATGCCGAAAGCTATGTGATCGGCCTGTTCTTCAATGCCGACGGCAAGAGCGGCAGACTGCTTGCCGGTCGCTACATCGACAGGCTCGAGCGCCGCGACGGGGAGTGGCGCATCGCCCTGCGGCGCTGCACCGTCGAGGTGGGCATGACGGCGGACGCCGATTTCATGAACTCCGGCTATTTCCGCGACATGGGTTTTCTCAAGGGCCTGAGAAACAGGCGGGATGTCTGGTATCAGCGCCCCCTAAACCTGGACGAGACACCCGAGGGGCATCGCTGGGAGAATCCCGCCCGATAGGCCCATCGGGCGCCGCCCCGGTCATGGACCCAGAAAAAACATCGACCAACCGAAGCCGGACGCGCACTGGACCAGGGCGCCGTCGCGAAATTCCAGAACCGGCAGAAAGGGGTATTCGTTGTCGGAATTGTCGTACATCTTCACCACATCACAGATGGGGATGGCGGCCCGGACATTGTCCATGGTGCGCGGCAGTCTCTCCCTGATCTTGTTTTCCGGGACGCCGTGCCCCCCCAGGGTTTTTCGCACGGCGACCCGGGCGCAGTTGAGGTCGCCGCCCATCAGGTGAACATAGACCAGCACCACCTGGTACCCCTGCGCCTTGGCGTAGGCGACGAAATCGATCTTGGAGGGGTGCGAGAACACGGTTTCGAAGCAGAAGGTGGACTGTTGGCGTATGTGCCGATAACGCATCTCCTCCGCCAGCCTGGAGG
>JBJHDJ010000226.1:0-4992 GCA_050486485.1 Porticoccaceae bacterium | reverse complement strand
GCTCGAACTTGGTGACGGGGCGAAAGTCCGGCCGCGGAACAAAACCACCATCGAGGTCCACATTGCGGTAGCCCGGCGCGGTGGACATCACCTCCAGCATGGCCTCGGCGTACTCCCGCCAGTCGGTTGCCAGGTGCAGGACGCCGCCGATTTCCAGCTTGTGGCGCAGCCTCTCCACAAAGGCGGGCTGCACCAGGCGGCGCTTGTGGTGTTTCTTCTTGTGCCAGGGGTCTGGGAAATAGATCTGCACCCGCGCCAGGCTGCCGTCGGGGATGCAATCCTGGAGGACATCGCTGGCATCCGCCAAGTAGACCCGCAGATTGGTCAGCCCCAATTCACCGGCATTGTTGATCAGCCGGCCAACCCCCGGCGGGTGGACCTCGATGCCGACAAAGTCCTTGTCCGGTTCGGCGCTGGCCATGGCCAGCAGGGAGTCACCCATGCCGAAGCCGATCTCAAGCACCACCGGGGCGCGGCGCCCGAAGACTTGCGGCCAATGCACGGCGCCATCGAACAGGCTGAGGCCGTAATCGGGCCAGTGATCGTCGAAGGCGCGGCGCTGACCTTCGGTCATGCGTCCGGCCCGCACCACGAAGCTGCGGATGGATTTCTGCTTGAATTCCGGTCGTCGTTCCACCATGGCGCTGCTCAAGGCCCGCGGCGAACGAACGCCCACGCCAGGGTCGCCCAGCCAAGCATCAACAAGACGCCGCCGAGGGGCGTGATCATGCCCAGCGCGGGCATATCCAGCAGCACCCGGGCGTACAGGGTGCCGGAAAAGACCAGCGTGCCCGCCACCATCAGCCAGGCGGCGACACGAAAGCCCACCCCCGCCGCGGCGGGCAACAGGGCGAGGGCTAGCAAGGCCAGGCTGTGGTACATCTGGTAATTGACCGCGGTGTGCCACACCGCCATCAGACGGGGGGCGAGGCTGGCTTCGAGGCCGTGGGCGCCAAAGGCCCCAAGGGCCACGGCGCCGAGACCGCCCAAGGCGGCGATGATTCCAAGGGGTTTTGACATGGCGGGCCCTGAAAAGAAAAAAGCCGCGAGTGGCGCGGCTTTAGATATCGTGGCCGGTGGCGCGATCGAGACCCGTCAGGCCTCCATGGCCACCCGTACCTTTTTCATGGCGTTCTGCTCCAACTGGCGGATGCGCTCGGCGGATACGCCGTACTGAGCCGCCAGGTCGTGGAGGGTCGCCTTGTCATCGTTGAGCCAGCGTTGCTGAAGGATATCCCGGCTGCGCTCGTCCAGGCCCGTCAGGGCATCCAGCAGGCGATCGTGGCTGGTCTCCTCCCAGTCCGACTCCTCCAGTTGCAGGGCTGGGTCGGCGCGGCGATCCTCCAGGTAGTGGACTGGCGCCTGCCAGGCATCGTCATCGTCGTCGTCCGGAGCGTCAAAGGCGGTATCCCGGGCGGACAGGCGCTTCTCCATCTCCCGCACCTGGCTGACCTCAACGCCGAGATCCTCGGCGATGGCGGCGGCCTCGTCGTTGTTGAGCCACGCCAGGCTCTTCTTGGCGCCCCGCAGGTTGAAGAACAGCTTGCGCTGGGCCTTGGTGGTGGCCACCCGCACGATGCGCCAGTTGCGCAGGATGTACTCGTGAATCTCCGCCTTGATCCAGTGCACCGCGAAGGACACCAGGCGCACCCCCTTCTCGGGGTTGAAGCGCTTCACCGCCTTCATCAGGCCCACATTGCCTTCCTGGATCAGGTCCGCCAGGGGCAGGCCATAGCCATTGTAGGAGCGGGCGATATGCACCACGAAGCGCAGGTGGGACAGCACCAGGTGACGGGCGGCGTCCAGATCGTCGTGGTAGTAAAGGCGATCGGCGAGATCCCGCTCCTGTTCCGGACTGAGAATCGGTATGGCATTGACGCCCTGCATGTAGGCGCCGATGTTCTCGCCGGGCGAGAGCAGGGCAAGGGGCTGCAAACTGGTGCTCGTGGTCATGGTTTTGCTGGGGAACTTGTCCATTGAAGGTGGCCCAGTGTATCAGTTTGCCGTTGGATGTCCAGGGGGGCTAAAAGTTCCCCTAAGCAACTGACATGGATCAACTTTTTATTCAGGTTCGATCTGCCGAAGATGCGCGGAAACCGCCATCCAGGCCCCCGCCAGCCCCAGCAGGGCGCCACAGGCGAGCAGGGTCAGCAAACTGCCGAATCCTGGACCGGAGAGTCTGAAGCCGCTCTGGTAGAGCCCCGCCAACTGGCCCACGGTCCCCGCCAGCAGCAGCACCACCAGCACCACCAGCAGCCAGGCCAGCAGGCCCCCTCCCAGGCCAAACCACAGGCCACTGTAGAGGAAGGGTCGGCGCACGAAGCGGTTGGTGCCGCCGATCAGTTTCACCACCACGATCTCGTCGCGGCGGCTCTCGATGGCCAGGCGAATGGTGTTGCCGACAATGAGCAACACCCCGACCCCCAGGGCACTCCCCAGGACCCAGGCCAACTGGCGGCCGATGTCCAACAGGGCCTGAAGCCGTTGCAGCCAGGCCAGGTCAACCACCACATCGTCGATGCGGGGGTCCGCCCCCAGGGTTTGCGCCAACGCCGTCACCGCCTGGGCGTCGGCGCCCACCGTCGCGCTGGGCTCCACCAGCACCACGGCGGGCAGGGGGTTGTCATCCAGCAGCCCCAGCACATCGCCAAATCCGGATGTTTCGCGGAACTCCGCCAGGGCCTCGTCACGGCTCATCAGCACCAGGCTCGCCACTTCATCCAGGGCCGACAGGTCGGCCACCAATGCATCCAGTTCGGCGTCCGGAATGGCGCGGTCGACAAACAGGGTCATGCGGGCGCTGAGCTCCACCTCGCCCCCCAGATGTCGCAGGTTGTCGACGGCGGTGAACAGGCTGGCGGGCAGGGCCAGGGCGATGGCGATCACCAGCAGGGTCATGGCGGATTGCATGGGCGTCGCCAGCAGTCGCCGCAGGCTGGCGGACAGGCTTTCTTTATGGTGGTGGGCATAGCCGGCCAGCCGACTCCCCAGGCGCGAACGAACGCCCCGGGCGCCGCGGGGCTGGCGACGGCGACGGGGATCAGCCACCATGGGTGTCTCCCACCAGACGCCCCGCCTGCAGGTGCAACTCCCGGCATCCCATGGGGGCGATCAGGGCGATATCGTGGGTGGCCACCAGCACCGTCACCCCCACCTCGCTGAAATCCCGAAACAGGTTCATGACACCCACCGATAGCTGTGGGTCGAGATTGCCGGTGGGTTCGTCCGCCAAGAGGATGCGGGGCTTGTGCACCACGGCGCGGGCAATGCCCACCCGCTGCTGTTCGCCGCTCGACAGGGTGATGGGGTTCTGGCTTTCCTTGCCCAGCAACCCCACCTTGTCGAGTGCGGCCCGCACCCGGCGCGGAATCTCGCCACGGGGAAGCCCGGACACCTGCAGGGGCAGCGCCACATTGTCGAACACGGTGCGGTCGAACAGCAGATGGTGGTTCTGGAACACCACGCCAACCCGCCGGCGGTAGTAGGGAATCTGACTGTCGTGCAGGCGGCCCAGGTTCTTGCCGTTGATCAGCAACTGCCCCGCGGTGGGGCGCTCCATCAGCATGATGAGCTTGAGCAGCGTGCTCTTGCCGGCCCCGGAATGGCCGGTGAGAAAGGCAAACTCGCCAGGGGCCAGGTGCAGGCTCAACCCGGAGAGGGCCTCGTGGCCCCCGGGGTAGCGCTTGCTGACATTGTCGAAGCGGATCATGGCTGGTCCGTCAGGGGGCCTCTTCCTGCAACAGGGCGCTGACAAACTCCTCGGCGCGGAACGGCTGGAGATCCTCCACGCCCTCGCCGACGCCAATATAGCGCACCGGCACCCCGAAGCGGCGACACAGGGCGAAGATGACGCCCCCCTTGGCGGTACCGTCCAGCTTGGTGAGGGCCAGCCCGGTTACGCCCACCGCCTCGTGGAACTGCTGCATCTGCACCACGGCATTCTGGCCGGTGCCGGCGTCCAGCACCAGCAGCACTTCGTGGGGAGCCGAGGGGTCGAGCTTGCCCAGCACCCGCTTGATCTTGCGCAACTCCTCCATCAGGTTGCTCTTGGTGTGCAGGCGACCCGCGGTATCGGCGATCAGCACCCCCGCGCCCCGGGCGCGGGCCGATTCCAGGGCGTCGTAGATGACCGAGGCGCTGTCGGCGCCGGTGTGCTGGGCCACGACGGGCACGCGATTGCGTTCGCCCCACACCTGGAGTTGCTCCACGGCGGCGGCGCGAAAGGTGTCGCCAGCGGCGAGCATCACCGACTGTCCATCCGCCATCATGCGGTGGGCCAGCTTGCCGATGGTGGTGGTCTTGCCAACGCCGTTGACCCCCACCACCATCAATACGAAGGGTTTTTGCCCGGCGGGCTCGAGGGGTTGCTCGCAGGGTTGCAGAATCTCCACCAGCAAGCCATGCAGGGCGCGGCGCAGGGCGTCGGCGTCACCCAGTTCCCTGCGGCGCACGCGGTCGGTGAGGGCGTCCACCACCTGGCTGGTGACCTCCACCCCCAGGTCGGCGGTGAGCAACTGGGTTTCCAGTTGTTCGAGCAGGTCGTTATCGATGGCTTTCTTGCCGAGAAAGACGCTGCCGATGCCCTGCCCGGTGCGGGCCAGGGCGCGGCGAATCCGTCCGAAGGGCTTTTCCCGAGGCCTGTCCTCCTGCCCGCCATCGGGCGGAGTTGCGCCGCCGCCGAGGCCGAGGAAACGCCTCAGGCCACCGGAGGCCGCCGGCGCCGGATCGCCATTGACCTCCCCCACCGGGAAACTATCTCCACCGTCGACGGGCGACTCCCCTGGCGCCGTGGCGGGATCCGCCCTCTCGGCGGGCGCATCGGCGGAGGGCGCCTCTTCCCGCTCCCGCTTTTTCTGGAAGCGGGCGAAAAATCCCCCCTTGCGCTCACGGGTGTCATCGTTGTCTGGCTGATCACTCATGGACACCAATACCTGAGTTCCGTAAAGCCGTGTATCCTACCACTTCGCTGGCCGACCCCACAGCCAACCATGC
>JBJHDJ010000225.1:0-4996 GCA_050486485.1 Porticoccaceae bacterium | reverse complement strand
CCTCGTGGCTGAGCTCCTCCACCATGCCGCGCAGTTCGCGGATTTCGTACTGCATTTCCTGCATTTGCAGGTAAATCCCGGTGGAAGCGGCACTGTCGATTTGCGCGTCTACGCTGGGTGTCTGCACAAACAGGAAGGCGGCAAACACCGCCAGAAACAACGATTGGGTTCGCATGGCGAAAACCTCTGAAAAGCAAAAAAGCCAGACGCAGAATACTGCGCCTGGCTTCGCGGAGCAAACCCTGAGGGGGTTACTTCATTTCAACGCGGCGGTTCTGGGCCCAGGCCTGTTCGGTGCTGCCCAGGGCGGCTGGACGCTCCTCGCCATAGCTGATCACTTCCAGATTGTTGGGGTTGACGCCCTGCAGCACCAGGTATTCCTTGACGGCGTTGCCACGGCGCTCACCCAGGGCCATGTTGTACTCGCGGGTGCCGCGTTCGTCGGTGTGGCCCTCCAGCCGTACCTGACGGTTGCCACCGCGCAGGCGCTGGGCATGGATATCCAGGGCGGCGCGGGCCTCGGCGTTGAGCACGGCGCGGTCGAACTCGAAATAGAACACGGTGGCGACACCACCGGCCCCCAGGTCGTCACCACGGAGACCCGCGCCATCGGTGGTGCCCGTGGTTACGCCGGTACCGGTGACGCCGGTTCCGTCGGCGGTGTCGTGGGTGGAAGTACTGGAACAGGCGGCAAGCAACATGGTGAATACAGCCACCAGAAAGCTGGTCTTCAGGGTCTGAAAGCTCATTGGGATCTCCTCGGTGTGAAAGTGGAGCTCGGTGCTCCTGGTTCGGTTAAAAGCATCTCGGTCAAACTCTCATGGCGCACACCCGGCACTGAGTGCCGCGCATGCTCGCCTTGCCTCTCCCGGCCTGAAAACGGACCGGCTACTGCAGGAACGGCGACCAGGCCGGCTCCCGCACATCACCCTCCCGGGCAGGCAGCAGGAACCTGACGCCAGCGTCGATGGACACCGCCGCCAGTACATTGCGGTCTCCCCGCTTGGTGGCGTAGAGAAGCATAGCTCCATTGGGCGCAACCGTGGGTGACTCATCCAGTTGGGTACTGGTGAGCACGCGAAAATCGCCGGATATGAGATCCTGGGATGCAATCTGGAACCCCCCGCCATCGCGGTGGACCATGACCAGGGTACGGCCATCGGGGGCGAGCCTCGGACGGGCATTGTAGGAGCCGCGGAATGTTAATCGCTCCATCTCTCCGGTGGCAAGCGTCAATTTGTAAATTTGCGGCGATCCGCCCCTGTCCGAGGTAAAAATCAGGGATCTGCCGTCCGGCGTCCAGTTCGGCTCGGTATCGATGGCGAAGTGGTTGGTGACGCGGGTGAACTGGCGGCTGGCCAGGTCGAGGATATAAATTTCCGGATTGCCGTCCTTGGAAAGCACCAGCGCCAACCTGCGACCGTCCGGGGACCAGGCCGGCGCGCCGTTGAGACCCTGGAAATTGGTGAGCTGTTCACGGCTGGCGTCGCCGAGGCGCTGACGGAAGATGGCGGGACGACCAGTCTCGAAGGACACATAGGCCAGCTCCTGACCATCGGGGGACCATGCGGGAGACATCAGCGGCTCGCGGGATTCCAGCATCAGTCGCTCGCGGGCGCCGTCGGCGTCCGCCACCATCAGCCGGTAAATCATCTGGCCGTCGCGCCCGGGAAGGGCGATGACATAGGCAATGCGGGTGGAGAAGGCGCCGCGAATGCCGGTGATGGCCTCGTAGACCTTATCGCTGATGTAGTGGGCGATATCCCGAAGGCTGCCATCGTTGCCATGCACCACCTGGGCGAGCACGGTTCTTTCACCCAACACTTCGCTGAGCCCAAAGGTCACCCGCAGGCGGCCATCGGCTTGGCGTTCCGCTTCGCCATACACCAGGTACTCGGTGCCCAGCACCCGCCAGTCGCGGAAATAGACCTCGGAGGCATTGCGCGGGAAGGACAGCATGTTGCCCCGGTCGATGGTCTCGAACAGACCACTGCGCCGCAGATTGGCGGCGATGATCTCGCTGATGTCCTCGGGCAGCACCGACCCGCGGTCCTCGATGGGCGAGACGGCGATCACCGTGGGGTTGTCCACCCCCTGGGTGATTTCGATGGACAGTTGCGCCTGGGCGGACAGGCCATAGCCCAGCCACAGCAGCAGGGGAAGCATGAGTCGCCGGGTGACAGTGCTGGCGGATATCAACATAGTGTCCTTATTGCCTCAGATCCTGGGGGTTGAAGACCAGGCGAAAACGCCTGAAATTCTGTTCATAGGCGGCGCGATCCTGCTGGATCAGCTCCCGCAGCCGGTCGAACTGCTCGACCCGGCGCACCGCCTGTTCGGCGGACAGGTCAAACGCGCTGTTACCGCTCGACTTTATCACGGAAACGCCCACCACACGCGCCTGGCCGTCGAGGGCGATCTCCAGTTCGGTCACCATGCCCAGGCGGGCGCTGGGGGGGCGACTCCAGTTGGAGGCGACCCTGCTCTGGATGTACCCCATGTAGGTGCCCACCCGCTCCTCGCGGGCCTCGGCGTCCGCCTGGGCCTGCGCGGCCCTGGCCTGCGCTTCCCGGGCCTCCTGCTCGCGGCGCTGCTGTTCCTGGCGTTCGCGCTCCTGGCGCTCCCGTTCCGCTTGCTGGCGTTTTTGTTCCTCCTGACGCTGGCGCTCCGCCTCCTCCTGCCGCTTGCGCTCGGCTTCGGCCCGCTGCTCCTGTTCGCGGCGCAGTTGCTCCTGCCGCGCCTGCTCCTGTCTGACCGCTTCCTGGCGCTGTTGTTCCTGGCGCTGCTGCTCCTGGCGTTGCTGTTCCCGGCGCTGGGCCTCCTCCCGCTCGCGGCGCTCACGCTCCTGGGCAGCGGTATCCACCCGGGGCTGCTCCGCCGGCGCCTGTACCAGGGGAGCTTCCATCTGCAACAACTGCGCCTCGATATGGCGCGGGGTGACCACCTTGCGCTGCTGCTCCGGGGGGCTCCAGCCAATCACCAGTACCGCCAGCACCAACCCATGCATCAGCACGCTGAGGGTCACCGGCCAGGTATAACTGGCGGCGGAGGCACTGTCACGGGGTGTCAAGCCGGCCGGCACGGCTCGGGACAGCGCACTGGCGAGACCTCTCACAACTGTCTTCATTCGCGGCCCGGGCCGTCAGTTCCCGCCACGGGGGGGCTCGGTGACGAGCCCCACTCTGGGCGCCCCGGCATTCTGCAGGGCGGTCATCAACTGCACCACGGCGCCGTAGCCGACATGGGTGTCACCCCACACCAGCACGGGGGTTTCCGGCTGCACCGCCAAAATTTTCGACACCATGTCCTGAATCGTGGCCAGGTCCCTGGGCTCCTCGCGGTCGCCGCCGAGGTCGATGTAGTAGCTGCCATCGGCCTTGATGGAGACGATCAGGGGCTCCTTGTCGGTCTCCTCGATGGGGGTAGACGGCGCCTCGGGAAGATCCACCTCCACCCCCTGCATCAGCATGGGGGCGGTGATCATGAACACGATCAGCAGCACCAGCATGACGTCGATGTAGGGGACCACATTGATTTCCGCCAGCATCTTGCGCTTGTGCTTTGCCTTGACGACGGCCATGGTTCAGTGCCCGCTGTGCACGCGACGGTGGAGGATGCTGGAAAACTCCTCCGCGAAGGTCTGGTAGTTGCTGTTGAGATTCTCCGCCTGGGCCGAATAGCGGTTGTAGGCCAGCACCGCGGGGATGGCGGCGAACAGGCCCATGGCGGTGGCGATCAACGCCTCGGCGATGCCGGGGGCGACGGTGGCCAGGGTAGCCTGTTGCACATTGGCCAGCCCGCGGAACGACTGCATGATGCCCCACACGGTGCCGAGCAGGCCGATATAGGGGCTCACCGAGGCGACGCTGGCGAGAAACGGCAGGTTGACGCTGAGCTTTTCCTCCTCCCGGGACAGGGCCACGCGCATGGCGCGCTCGGTGCCCTCCATCACCACATCCGGGTCGACATGCTTCTGCTGGATCAGCCGGTTGAACTCCCGGAAACCACTGCGGAAGACATTTTCCAGACCATCGATGGCGGCATTGTCATGGAGCTTGGCGGTGATGTCGTTGAACAACTGGTTGAGATCCACTCCCGACCAAAAGGTCTCCTCGAACTCCCGGTAGCTGTACAGGGCATTGCGCAGATAGCGGCCACGCTGAATGATCATCACCCAGGAAATCACCGAGGCCAGCAGCAGAATGAGCATGACGAGCTGCACGGGGATGGAGGCCCCGGCGATCAATTCCCACACTGAAAGTTCTTCGGTCACAGAGTTCTCCTATTCCGTGTTCAGCGCCAGGGCGGCGCGCCTGACATCATCGGGTATCGCGGCGGGCCGCAGGCGATCCCTGCTGACGCACGCCACCTTGACTTCAGCCGCGCATAATAATTCATCACCGCGCAACACGCGCTGCTCCATGGTGAAAAAAGTTCGCCCCGCGGCCGTCACCCGGGCGCAGGCGTGGAGCAGGTCGTCGAGGCGGGCCGGCTTGTGGTAGTTGATGGACAGGGAGTGCACCACGAACATCAGGTTGTCCCGGAACAGGGCGGGCTTCTCGAAGCCGCGGTGGCGGAACCACTCGGTGCGAGCCCGCTCCAGGTACTTGAGGTAGTTGACATAGTAGACGATGCCTCCGGCATCGGTGTCCTCGACATAGACCCTCACGGGCAATCGGAATTCACTCACGGAACGGCTACCTCAACGACAGCGGCGGGACGCGGTTTACTCACAACAACTCGTCGCCAAGATCGAGCTGGGCGGCCTGCCCCGCCGGCGGCCTGAGTCCGAAGTGGGCGAAGGCCTGGCGGGTGGCCATGCGCCCCCGGGAGGTGCGCAACAGATAGCCCTGCTGGATCAGGTAGGGCTCCAGCACATCCTCGATGGTGCCGCGCTCCTCGCTGATGGCGGCGGCCAGGCTGTCCACCCCCACCGGCCCGCCGTCGAATTTCTCGATGATGGCCAGCAGCAGGCGGCGATCCATGTGGTCGAAAC
>JBJHDJ010000224.1:0-5019 GCA_050486485.1 Porticoccaceae bacterium | reverse complement strand
CTTCAGCTTCGGCGACTACTTCAAGCGCGAGGCCATTCTCTACGCCTGGGAATTTCTCACTTCACCGCAATGGCTTGGCCTGCCCAGCGACAAGCTGTGGGTCACCGTCTACGCCGAGGACGACGAAGCCTATGGCATCTGGCACGGGGAAGTGGGCATCCCCGCCGAGCGGCTTATCCGCATCGGTGACAACAAGGGGGCGCGCTATGCCTCCGATAATTTCTGGATGATGGGGGACACCGGCCCCTGTGGCCCCTGCACCGAGATTTTCTACGACCACGGGCCTCAGATCTGGGGTGGTCCGCCCGGTTCCCCCGAGGAAGATGGCGACCGCTATATCGAGATCTGGAACAATGTCTTCATGCAGTACAACCGCGACGAGGCAGGGGTCATGCACCCATTGCCCAAGCCCAGCGTTGATACCGGCATGGGCCTGGAGCGCATCGCCGCCGTGCTTCAGCATGTGCACAGCAACTACCAGATCGATCTGTTCGCGGCCCTGATCGCGGCGGCAGCCCGGGAAACCGCCACCGCGGAGCTGGACAGCCCCTCCCTCAAGGTGCTGGCGGACCATATCCGCGCCTGCGGCTTCCTGATCGCCGACGGCGTGATTCCCGGCAACGAGGGGCGCGGCTATGTGCTGCGCCGCATCATCCGCCGCGCCATCCGCCACGGTTACAAGCTGGGGGCCCGCAGCCCGTTCTTTCACCGCATGATGCCGGACCTGGTGGCCCAGATGGGAGAGGCCTATCCCGAGCTGGTGGACGCCCAGCAGCGGGTCACCGATGTGCTGCGCCAGGAGGAGGCGCGTTTCTTCGAGACCATCAGCCACGGCATGGACATTCTCGACGCGGCCCTGGAGAACCTGGCTGACGAAAAGGAAGCGGTGCTCGATGGTGAAACCGCCTTCAAACTCCACGATACTTACGGGTTCCCCCTGGATCTCACCGCCGATGTGTGCCGTGAGAAGGGTGTTTGGGTGGATGTGGACGGGTTCGACCGCGCCATGGCGCGCCAGCGCGAGCAGGCCCGCGCCGCCGGAAAGTTCAGGATGGCCACGGCCCTGGAATACAGTGGCGCCGCCACCACTTTCCACGGCTATGAACGCCTGGAGGTGGAGGGCGCCACCATCACCGCCCTGTATGTGGACGGCGCGCCGGTGGACTCCATCAACGCCGGTGACCAGGCCGTGGTGGTGCTGGACAACACCCCGTTCTACGCCGAATCCGGCGGCCAGGTGGGGGACAGCGGCGAGCTGGTGGCCGGCGAGGCCCGCACGACCCTGTTCGCGGTCAGCGACACCCAGAAGATCCAGGCGGATGTGTTCGGCCACCACGGTGAGCTGCGGGCCGGCGAACTGCGGGTAGGGGACAGGGTCACCGCCCGGGTGGACACCGCCCGCCGCGCCGCCACGGTGCGCAATCACTCCGCCACTCACCTGATGCACAAGGCCCTGAAGGAAGTGTTGGGACCCCATGTGCAGCAGAAGGGCTCCCTGGTGGACGCCGACAAGACGCGCTTCGACTTCGCCCACGGCGCTCCCCTGAGCCGTGACGAGATCGCCAGCATCGAGACCCTGGTGAACCGGGAAATCCTTGCCAACACCCCGGTGGCGGCGCGGGTGATGCCCCTGGACGAGGCCCAGAAGTGCGGCGCCATGATGCTGTTTGGTGAAAAGTACGGCGACGAGGTGCGGGTGCTGGATATCGGCACCTCCCGGGAGCTGTGCGGCGGCACCCATGTGGCCCGCACCGGGGATATCGGCCTGTTCAAGGTGGTGGCTGAGGGCGGCGTGGCCGCCGGTGTGCGCCGCCTCGAAGCGGTGACCGGCGAGGGTGCCCTGGCGGCTGTGCAGCGCCAGGAGCGCATTCTTGCCGACATCGCCGCCGCCTTTGCCGCGCCGGCGGACCAGGCCCCGGCACGGGTTGCCCAGGCGCTGGAAACCCTGCGCGCCCAGGAGAAGGACATCGCCAGGCTCAAGGCCAAGGTGGCCAGTGCCGCTGGCGGGGATATTCTGTCCCAGGCCAGGGAACTGAATGGCGTCAAGGTATTGGCCGCCACCGTCGAGGGCGCCGACGCGAAATCCCTGCGGGACATGGTGGACCAGGTGAAATCCAGGGCCGGGTCCGCCGTGGTGCTGTTGGCGGCGGTCGATGGCGACAAGGTGGCTCTCACCGCCGGTGTGACCAAGGATCTGGTGGACCGCGTCAAGGCCGGTGAACTGATGCAGTTTGCCGCCGCGGAACTGGGGGGTAAGGGAGGAGGCCGCCCCGACATGGCCCAGGGTGGCGGAACCGGCCCCGAGCGCCTGCCGGCACTGTTCGAAGCCCTGCATGGCTGGGTTGCCGGTCGTCTGGGATAAACGCCGCGGATGCTGATTTTGCTTCGCAGCCCCCGGGTTTTGGTGTTTAATTCCCCACCTTTGTCGGATGGCCTCAACGATTGGAGGTAGTAACTCACCCATGGCACTGATTGTCCAGAAATACGGCGGTACCTCCGTCGGCACTGTCGAGCGCATCGAGGCGGTGGCGGACAAGGTCATCGGCTTCCGCGACGCGGGACACCGCGTGGTGGTGGTGGTGTCCGCCATGAGTGGCGAGACCAATCGCCTGATCGACCTTGCCCGCCAGATCCACGACAGCCCCAACAACCGGGAAATGGATGTGCTGGTATCCACCGGCGAGCAGGTCACCATCGCCCTGCTGTCCATCGCCCTGCACAAGCGCGGCTGCGAGGCCCGCTCCTACACGGGCGGCCAGGTGCGCATCCTCACCGATAACGCCCACACCAAGGCGCGCATCCAGGCCATCGATACCGACCGCATGGCGGCGGATCTCGACGCTGGTCGCGTGGTGGTGGTGGCGGGGTTTCAGGGGGTCGATCCCGATGGCAATATCACCACCCTGGGCCGGGGCGGTTCGGACACCACGGCGGTGGCGCTGGCCGCCGCCCTCAACGCCGACGAATGTCAGATCTATACTGATGTGGATGGCGTGTACACCACCGACCCCAGGGTCGAGCCCCGCGCCAGGCGCCTGGACCGCATCACCTTCGAGGAAATGCTGGAGATGGCCAGCCAGGGCTCCAAGGTGTTGCAGATACGCTCGGTGGAGTTCGCCGGCAAGTACAAGGTTCCCCTGCGGGTTCTGCACAGCTTCCAGGATGGACCGGGAACCCTGATTACCCTAGAGGACGATGACGATATGGAAAAACCCGTTGTATCAGGTATCGCCTTCAACCGCGATGAAGCCAAGCTCATCATTCAGGGCATACCGGATCAACCCGGTGTGGCCTACCGGATTCTGGGTCCCATCAGCGACGCCAATATCGAGGTGGATGTCATCGTCCAGAACTTCTCCGAGGACGGCTCCGCCTCCCTGTCGTTCACCGTGCACCGCAACGACATGAAGCGCGCTGGTGAAATCCTGGCCGGGGTGGCCGCGGAACTGGGGGCCAAGTCCACGGGAACCGATGATCGCATTGCCAAGCTGGCCATTGTCGGTGTCGGCATGCGCTCCCACGCCGGGGTGGCCGCCAAGATGTTCAAGGCCCTGGCGGACGAGAACATCAATATCCAGATGATCTCCACCTCGGAGATCAAGATCACCGTGGTGATCGAGGAGAAATACCTGGAACTCGCGGTCAGAAGTCTTCACTCGGCCTTTGAACTGGAAGAACCGGATAGAGTAGAGTAATTTGTTACCACGGAGGGGTGCGGCGACAGGGTTTGTCCCGCTGTTGTCAGCCAGCCGTTGCGCGGTGCAAATGTGGTGAATGGGCAAAAGCAAGAAAAAACCAGGCCTTGAAATAGGACGCGCTCCCGAGCGCACGCAGTGTAGGAGTAAGGACCATGTTGATATTGACCCGTCGTGTTGGAGAAACCCTGGTGGTTGGCGATGACATCACCGTCACTGTCTTGGGTGTCAAGGGCAACCAGGTACGCCTGGGGGTCAACGCACCCAAGGATGTCTCTGTCCATCGTGAGGAAATCTATCAGCGCATTCAGCAGGAAAAAGGGCAGGGCAACCAATAGCCACAAGCACGGCATATTGGCGTCCCATCGACCTTTGAATTTCCCTCTGATGTGGTATCATGCCGCCCTCTTCGCCAGGGCGTGAATCCCGCTATTTCACGGCCTGGCAGAGGGCGCGGCAACCAGACTTTGTCCGCGCAAAAAAGCAATTTGGTGAGGTGGCCGAGCGGCTGACTCGGAGGCGCCAGCCGTAGAGAGCGCCGAACCTGTGAGGCGACCCGAAGGGCGAAGAGCGTAGCGATGAGTAACGCGCTCCCCTGCTAAGGGAGTATAGGCTAATCCCCTATCGAGGGTTCGACAACACGCGGTAGCGTTTTGGACAAGGAGCCGCAGGCGACGCAGCCCCGAAGGGGTGATAACGGCGGCAAGCCGTTATCATCAATCCCGACCGGAAGTTGGGACGAGTTGAAAGAATTTGGTGAGGTGGCCGAGCGGCTGAAGGCGCTCCCCTGCTAAGGGAGTATAGGCTAATCCCCTATCGAGGGTTCGAATCCCTCCCTCACCGCCAAACCAAAAAACCCGGCCTTGCGCCGGGTTTTTTGGTTTGTGGTTACGGCGTGGGTGAGAACCCTCCGGTTCGACAAATCGGCAGGACTGCCGATTTGGGCGCCGTAGCGCAGCGAAGGCGGGGCGAAGCCCCGAGGGGCATGGACGCCCCGAGTCACAAATTGCGCCAGCAATTTGGACCCAGCAGCCGCAGGCTGCGCAGCCCCGCAGGGGTCAAAACGGCCCCAAGCCGTTTTGAGTCAATCCCTCCCTTCAAGATGGCGGGGTTACGCACTGATTTCGCCCTTGCACCGGGTTTTTCATGTTTGGTGTACCAAACCCCGGTGAGATATCCTCCAGACTCCCGGGCCATAATAAAAACCGGTCCTCCCCCATATTTATAAGGAAAAAACCGATGAAATCGACAAAACCCCTGTTTGCCACCTTGCTTGTTGCTGCCCTTGGCGCAACCCCGGCAATTGCCCAGGACACTGCTGACT
>JBJHDJ010000223.1:0-5025 GCA_050486485.1 Porticoccaceae bacterium | reverse complement strand
CCTGTAAGCCATGCTGTCAACAGGCTTTTGTGCCCACTGAAAGCCGTCAGCTGCACACTGACGCTGGACAATGGGAAAGAGTTTGCGGGTCACGAGTCCATCAGCACAGAGAGCGGCGTCGAGGTCTATTTTGCTGATCCCTATGCCTCATGGCAGCGAGGGCTGAATGAGCAGGTCAATGGGTTGATCCGGCAGTATGTGCCAAAGAACAGATCCATTCTGGACATCAGTGACGAGGAGGTTGCGATGATCGAAAAGAAGCTGAACAATCGACCCAGAAAATCGTTGAATTACCAGACACCACTTGAGGTGTTTAACCATTTGGCTGAGCAAAGTGGCGTTGCACTTCGATATTGAATCCGGGTACCTTAAAGCGTTTTATCGTATATTCAACAAATGTACTACTGTTAATCGTTGTTCGTGCGTTTTTCACATCTAACGGGCACGACGAATCAATTAGCAAATCATAATACTTCCATTGGTCAGATTCACCAGTCAACTGATGAATAGCGATATCTGAAACGACCCTACCTATTTTGGAAAAGAATTCAGCCGTTATCAGTTCTGCGCTTCTGGCAGAGAGCATCTTAGCTTTTTCGTAGTCGCTTTCATTATTTGACCACGAAATCGCCAACTGCCTATCCTTTGACGACATTGAAATATAAATATCGGTATTTCTTGATATACAATCTACAGAATTAGATAGAACATTTATAGCCTGCTCTATACCAGGATATATTCTATTAAACCAATTTCGTCGGATTTGCTCTGGAAGTATTTCATAAAGAGGAGAATTACGATCTAGCTCATTCCAGGAAATTGGGAAATCTCTGATAAACTTGGAAGAGCTATAATCATATTCTTCTATTGTTTTTTGCATAGGTAGAATCAATGGGTGACCTACCTCTAAAGGAATATGAAAGCAGACTTGCAGTCGAATTGAAATTGGAATTTCACTGATCTTTAATAATCTTGATATAGTAGATAAATTTGACTCGTGTTCAGCCAGATCAACATCAACTGCTGATGCGCCTTTTTCACCATCTACCACTCTAAATGTAACCCACCTTCCATCTCTCATGTCAGATGGTCCGCAGATCAATCCAGACTCATGCACAAATACGCTACCGCATTCGACGCTGTCCAAAAAACCAAATTTGTTGTCTCGACATCTCTTACTGTCATACCCGCCATACCACCTGACTCGGCCAATTGATCTCTCAACAGGTATATTGTTTTCTTGATTATTCATTTTTTTAAAATGTGTAGTTTCAATTGAACATATACCCGATAGTTGCATAAAAACCCGGCATATTTGTCATGGAACCACTGTATTTATCGCCTGAAACCGCTTTTCCGAGTGGGTTCCCAAACCCCACCGGAGGTGCGATCGAGCGACAAGGAAAAAGTCAGGTAGGTACGCTTATCCAATATAAAAAAACGGCTGTTGATTGCCGCCCAAAATTGACCCACCTGAGGGGGTAATTTCCATCCAAAACTGACCCACTGAATCCGCTACGCTGCTCATTTTTTGAGCGGGGTGCGAAGGAGTGATCACAGTGGGCATGCTAGCCAAGATCCGGCGGATGTATTTCCGCGACAAAATCCCCCTGCGCGAGATTGCGCGTCAAACGGGTTTATCCCGCAACACCATCAGGCACTGGTTGCGTCAGAGTGAGATGGGCGAACCTGCCTATCCCCCCCGCAATGCCTCCAGCATCCTGGATCCTTACAAGGAGCAGTTGGTCACCTGGCTACGCGCCGACAGCCATCGCCCCAAGCGGGATCGCCGCGCCGCCAAGGTGTTATTTCACTTGCTACAGGCACAAGGTTATCCCGGGGGTTATGCTCGGGTCGCCATCTTCGCCAAGCAATGGCGGGAGGCGGGAGGCGCCTCGCCCAACCGCCAAGCCTTCATTCCCTTGCGGTTTGCGCCCGGCGAGGCCTTTCAGTTCGACTGGAGTTGCGAGTACCTCGTGATCGGCGGTATCCGACGACGACTGGAGGTCGCCCACATCAAGCTGGCCCACAGTCGCGCCTTTCTCATGGTGGCCTACCCCCTGCAAACCCACGAGATGCTCTTTGACGCCCATGCCCGTGCCTTTGCTGCCTTTGGTGGCGTACCCCGGCGCGGGATCTACGACAATATGAAGACTGCGGTGGACAAAGTCGGTCGCGGCAAGGAGCGCACCGTCAATGCCCGGTTTCAGGCGATGACCGGTCATTACCTGTTTGAACCCGAGTTCTGTAACCGGGCCGCGGGTTGGGAGAAAGGGATTGTGGAGAAAAATGTACAGGATCGCCGTCGGCAACTCTGGGCAAATGCCAACGCTCGCACCTGGCCATCGCTAGCGGTGTTGAACGACTGGCTGGCCAGTGAGTGCCGGGCGGCCTGGGCGGACATGCGCCATCCGGAATGCCCGGATCTGACCCTCCTCTCGGTGCTGGAGGATGAGCAGCCACATCTGATGCCCACCCCTCAACGGTTTGACGGCTACATCGAACAACCGGTGCGGGTATCCGCCACGGCCCTGATCCACTACCAACGCTGTCGTTACAGTGTGCCGGCGGAACTGGCGCATCAGGTGATCAGCCTGCGGGCATACCCTTGGGAACTGGTTCTGGTCGCCGAGGCTGAGGAAGTGGCGCGACACCGCCGCAGCTTTGATCGCCATCAGACGATCTACGACTGGCAGCACTATGTGGGGGTGCTGCAGCGTAAACCGGGAGCCTTGCGCAATGGCGCCCCGTTTACCGAGATGCCTGAGCGCCTCAAGACCCTACAGCGACACCTGTTGCGCCATGAGGGCGGTGACCGGGTGATGGCCCAGGTCTTGGCCGCTGTGGCGTCCGAAGGGCTGGAGCCTGTACTGGTGGCCGTGGAGCTGGCGCTCGAGTCCGGCCATATCAGCGGCGATCATGTGTTGAATGTGTTGGCCCGGCTGCAAGCCCCACTGTTGCCACGGGCATCTGTGGAAACCTCAATCACGCTCACCGAAGAGCCGCAAGCGAATGTCAATCGCTACGATCACCTGCGGATCTCGCCGTCAGAGGAGATGTACCGTGTCGAATGATCTGATCTCACAGCTCAAAGGACTCAAACTGCATGGTATGGCACAGACCCTGCCAGAGCTGATGGCCAAGGCCCGTAGCCATGCCCTGGATACGGAGCAGATGCTGCAAGCGCTGTTGGCAGCGGAAGCCGCTGAGCGGGAAGTCAAATCGCTGGCCTACCAAATGAAGGCAGCCCGTTTTCCGGCGCACCGTGACCTGGCGGGCTTCGATTTTACCCAGGCACGGGTCGATGAGACCCTGATTCGGCGCCTGCATGCTGGAGAGTTCATGTGTAGTGCGCAGAATGTCGTGCTGATCGGCGGGCCGGGCACCGGCAAGACCCACCTGGCTACAGCCATCGGCGTAGAAGCGATCCAGCATCATCAACGCCGGGTGCGGTTCCTCTCAACCGTGGAGTTGGTCAATGTGTTGGAACTGGAGAAGGCCGCTGGCAAGCAAGGCCAGCTGGCGTACCGCCTCGGTCATGTTGATTTGGTGATTCTGGACGAGTTGGGCTACCTGCCCTTCAGTCAGGCTGGTGGTGCCTTGCTGTTCCACCTGCTTTCAAAACTGTACGAGCGAACCAGCGTGATGATCACCACCAACCTGGGCTTTGCCGAATGGGCCAGCGTCTTTGGCGACGCCAAGATGACGACCGCTCTGCTGGATCGACTGACGCACCACTGCCATATCGTGGAAACCGGCAATGAATCCTGGCGGTTCAGACACAGCCTGGCCAGCGGTAACAGCAGGCGACGCAAACCCTTCCCAACACAACCTGATGAAAGAGGCGAGATACAGGAAAAAACAGACTTATCCACAGACGCCTAGGTATACTGGGCACCCATAACCCGGGTCAGTATTGGATGGAAACCCTGGGTCAGTTTTGAGTGGCAAACAACAGCGGGGCAAGGCGCCCTTGAGGTCGGCATTTTCCTCCTCGATCCGCTTCATGGCCTCGTTGATGGCCTTGCCGATGTTGTCGCCCTCGGTGAGGTTCTGCAGGTATGAGAAGCGGGCTTCCGGTGGCAGGAAGATGACGCCCTCCTTCAGGTAGTCGTTCTTGCCCACCTTGCGGCGGCCACCGGAACCTATGGGGCCCAGCTTCTTTTCGGCGGCGGCATATTTGTTCTCGGCGTAGCGGAGAAAGATCAGCCCCAGGACAGGGGTGGAAAATTCGGCGGGCTTGAGGCCGGTGTTGGCCCACAGCTGATCCGCTGCCGCCCACAGGCGCTTGCTTACATCTCCATTGACCAAAAGTTTTCCTCCAAGGGCAAATTGATTACGAGTCGATTTTTTGATCCCGCACCCTGCTCGGCATCCCTGAGCTGAATGAGCATTCCTTCTCCCCTGTGGGGAGAAGGCCAGGATGAGGGGAAAGCGGCGGAGCCGCTTGATTGCTGGCGCAATCGCCCTCTCCCCACCCCTCTCCCGCGAGCGGGAGAGGGGGAAAACCGCGCCAAAATACTTGATGCTGTGCCATTCATCGCTGACCTTGCTGTTGTTGTCCCTCTCAGGCCACTACCACCTACTCTCCGCTCCTCTCCTTTCCACCCCGGGGGCGCCGTGGCGAAGATCCGCCCCTCTCCCACATCCGGATAAAAGCCGAAACCCGGCATCGCCATGTTCAGGGAGTGGCTTGAAATATCCGCGCACGGGATGATTTTGGGGGTGGGTCCCGATCCGGGTGTTCGAGTGCTCGGGCAGAACTCGGGATGGATGAGATCGGTGGTCACGGTGGCCTCCCTGTACCTTTTTCTCTGGTGATGGCGCCTTCCCGGAGTTACGGAAGAACGCTGATCTTCCATGAGACCCCTCCGGGGGAATGCCGATGATACCCAATTCGGGTACTGTTTGGCCAAAATCTCCGCGCCTACGCCCCCTACGGGATCACTCCCCCTCGGGGTTATCCGATTTGCCGCCCGTCTGCATGGCAGAAACCCACTCGTTTTTCAAAATAGGCCACTTTCA
>JBJHDJ010000222.1:0-5032 GCA_050486485.1 Porticoccaceae bacterium | reverse complement strand
CCACCCAGGCGGGTCGACATGGCGCGGCGCCACAGCAGAAAAACCGTGAACGCCACCACCAGCCACAATGCCAGCAGTGCCAGGGGCAGGAACAGGGTGCACAGCAGTAGCGACCCACTCAGGGAAAGCGCGATACCTCGTTGGGAAATGTGCGTGGCGATGCCGTCCCCCATGCCCCCGGCCCGCAGGTACGGCAGGGTGACGAAGGCCACGGGCAGTAGCGCCCGGGCTGTGAGTGGAGCCAGCCACAAGACATGAAGGGTGGTCAGTTCCAGCAATGTGGCCAGTGCCGCCACCTTGAGCAGTAATACGACCACCAGGGCGATCACCGCCATGGGGCCGCAGGCCGGATCCTTCATGATGGCCAGGGTGCGGTCGCGGTCCCCCAGGCCACCTACCCAGGCATCGGCACAGTCGGCGAGGCCGTCCAGGTGCAGGGCGCCGGTAAAGGCCGCCCACAGAGAGACCACCAGGGCGGCCACCAACAGCGGCGGCCCCGGCAATACCAGGGCCAGCCCCGCCAGTGGAAGCGCAATCACCAGCCCCACCGCAGGGTACCAGTGCAGGGAACGCCCAGGCAGGCTGGGGTCGCCGTTGTTCAGCGCCGGCACCGGCAGGCGGGTGAGCAAACCCAGGGCCAGAACCAGTGCTCTCGCCTCGCGCTCAATCATCGCCGTTCCCGGGGGTATGAAAGATCAGTTGGGGCATGTCGCCGTCTGGCAGTTGGTGGACCCGTATCCGCGTCAGGCAGCCGTGGGGGATGTGAAACCCCTGACTGTTGGTCAGTGGCGCCCCCAACAACTGGCATAGCAGGAGGCGGATTGCGCCGCCGTGCAATACCAGCAACAGATGTTCGCCGCGATGGGCGCCCAGCAGCCGCCGCCAGGCGCCGTGCAGCCGGATGCGAGCCTCGTCGGCGGATTCACCTCCCGGTGGGCGCACCGTGCCCGGATAGCGATAGTAGTGTTCCAGCAGTTCACCCTGGGTGCGCCAGACTTCGGAGATGGCGCGGCCTTCCCAGACGCCGAAATGCAGTTCACGCAAACCCGGCTCCAAAGCGAAGGGCAGCCCGTGTTGTGCGGCGAACGCCTCTGCGAACTTACGACAGCGCCGCATCGGAGAGCTGATCACCCGCTGCCAGCCATGGTGTGGGGTCAGGGCGGCGGCCATTTGTGCACTGCCCAAATTGCTGAGGGGGGAGTCCGTGGTGCCGCGAAAAATATCGCCGTCGTCACAGGCACCGTGACGCAGCAGGTCGAGGGTGGTGGTCCCGGTCACTGCGCGTCCCCAGCGTCGACACCGGCCCCGGCGAAGGTAGCCATGCCGGTGTGCAGGGCGCAGGCCGCCTGTAACAGAGGCAAGGCCACGGCGGCGCCGCTGCCTTCGCCGAGGCCCATTCCCAGGTCGAGGAGGGGGTCGGCCTCCAGGGCGGCCAGCAGGTGGCGGTGGCCCGGCTCCCTTGATCGGTGTGCGAACAGTAGCCAATCCCGCACGCCGGGGTTGAGGCGGCAGGCAACCAGGGCGGCGGCGCTGCTGATGTAGCCATCCACCAGGCTGGGTACGCCCCGCTGGGCGGCGGCGACATAGGCGCCGGTGAGCGCGGCGATTTCCAGGCCCCCAAGTCGGCGCAGGGTTTCCAGGGGCGTGTGACAATGTGGTCCGTGCAGGGCCAGGGCCCGCGCTACCACGCGCTCCTTGCGGGCGAGGGTCGCATCGTCCACCCCGGTACCCCTGCCCACGGTGATCGTTGACGGCAGGTCGAGCAGGGCACTGGTCAGGGCGGCGCTGGCGGTGGTGTTGGCGATGCCCATTTCGCCGGCGATGAACAGGTGGGGCCGTTCGCCAGCCTCCAGCTCGGCGGCCCCTGCCGCCATGGCGGCGGCGACAAGGGTGTCGCTCATCGCCGGTTCCCGGCACAGGTTGGCGGTACCGGGGGCCAGTTGTAGGTCGCGCACCACCCGGTGGCTGGAGACCGCCGCCGACAGGGGGGCGGCCGTGCCAAGGTTCACCACCCGGAAGTCAGCCCCGTGCAGCCGTGACAGCACCGAGATGGCGGCGCCCCCATCGACAAAGTTGGCCACCATTTGGGCGGTCACCTCCTGGGGGAAGGCTGATACCGCCTCACCGGCGACCCCGTGATCGGCGGCGAATACCCGCACCAGTACCCGTTCCAGCGAGGGCACGGTGGCACCTTGCCAGCCCGCCAGGTCCACCGCCAGTTGTTCCAGCCGGCCAAGAGCGCCGGGGGGCTTGGTGAGCTGATTTTGGCGGCTGGTGGCGGATTCTCTTGAGCCCTGGCAGAGGGGCATGACTGGCCGGTGCAGCCAGGCTGTTGGGCAGTCTGAGGCGTGATGCTGGGGGGAAGACGCCAGTAGTGGTGTGTCGGTGTTGGGATCCATGGGGGTTCTCTTGATCTTCGTGGGTCTGGCACTTACAGGGGGCCGGCATCGGCTGCCAGACCAATATCCTTCAATTCCAGGGGCAACCCAGCCACCACCAGGGTCACCCGCCGCGCCAGGCAAGCCAGCCGCTGGTGCAGCGAGCCGCTCTCGTCGGCGAAACGGCGCGCCAGCTCACCGAGGGGCACGATGCCGGAGCCCACCTCGTTGCTCACCAACAGGATTCTTCCCGGCAGATGGGCGATGCCGTCGAGCAGGGCATCACGCTCCGCTGGCCAGCGGTCGTGGTGCAGGCAGTTGCTGAGCCACAGTGTCAGGCAGTCCACCAGCAGGCAACGGTCGCGGCGGGCCAGGGTGTTCAGGGTGTCCGCAAGATGCAGTGGCGAGGACACCGTCTGCCACTCGCGACCACGGTGGGCGCGGTGCAGGGCGATGCGCCGGGCCATCTCGCTGTCGCCGGGGGTGGCGGTGGCAATGTAGAACAGCCGGTGGCCACCCTCCCGGGCGCGGCGCTCCGCCAGTTGGCTCTTCCCGGAGCGAGCGCCGCCGAGAATCAGCTCGACGCCGGTTGTTGGCAAAGTCATGGCCGCTCCGTTATCAACAGGGCGTCACGCGGCCCGGTCTGGCCAATGGAGTCACCGCTCAATCTCAGGTTTGGGAACAGTAGAGCCAGGTCGAGGTGCCGCTCCACGGCGTCAGCCAGGCGCTCGATGTGACGCTCCCGCAGCGCCCGGTAGTCAAAGTCAGGGGCGTCCCTCAGTCCTGCCCAGGCGAGGAGGGCGCGTGCGGCGGTCGGGTGGTCGAACAGGCCGTGGACATAGCTGCCCATGACCTGGCCATCGGTGCCGCAAGCGCCATCCGGCCCCGCCGCCAGTCGCGCCAGGGGCTTGGCAAGGGCCGGGCCCTCGCTGACGCCGCAGTGAATTTCGTAGCCCTCCAGCGGGACATCGTCGGCGAGACCCGCGAGGATGCCCGCCACCCGCCGCAAGCGTTTTTGCGGGTGGAGAGTGGTGGTCATGGTCAGCAGACCGAGACCGGGGCTGCTGCCGGCGGGCCCCTCGATGCCCTTGGGATCGGCGATGGCCTGCCCCAACATCTGAAAGCCGCCGCAGATGCCCAGCACCTTGCCGCCATAGCGCAGGTGGCGCAGCAGGTCCAAATCCCAGCCATTGGCCCGCAGCGCGTCTAGATCGGCGCGCACCGCCTTGCTGCCGGGCAGGATCACCAGGTCCGCCGCGGGCAGTGGCTCGCCAGCGCGGACGAAACGCAGGTCCACCGCCGGGTTGAGGCGCAGGGCATCGAAGTCGGTGTGATTGCTGGTGCGTGGCAGTACAGGCACCGCCACCCGCAGGCGTTCGCCGTCGCCGCTGACCTGGCTGGGGTCGATGGCGTCCTCGGCCTCCAGGTGAAAGCCGTGCAGATAGGGCAGCACCCCCAGCACCGGCTTGCCGGTGCGCTGTTCGAGCCAGTCGAGACCCGGTTGCAGCAGGGTGATATCGCCGCGAAAGCGGTTGATGACAAAACCCGCCACCCGCCGCTGCTCGCTCTCCGACAGCAGTGCCAGGGTGCCCACCAGGTGCGCGAACACGCCCCCCCGGTCGATATCGGCCACCAGGATCACCGGGCAGTCCACCGCCTCGGCGAAGCCCATGTTGGCGATGTCGTTGTCCCGCAGGTTGATTTCCGCCGGGCTGCCGGCACCCTCGACAATCACTGCCGCAAAGCGCTCCCGAAGGCGCCGGTAGGACGCAAGCACGGCGCCGCGAGCCACCGCCTTGTAACCGTGGTAGTCCGCCGCCTCCATGTTGGCGAGCGCCCGCCCCTGGATGATCACTTGGGCGCCAGTGTCGCTGCAGGGCTTGAGCAGCACCGGATTCATGTCGCGGGTCGGCTCCAGCCGGCAGGCCTGGGCCTGCACCGCCTGGGCGCGACCGATCTCGCCCCCGTCCTGGGTGACGGCGCTATTGAGTGCCATGTTCTGGGGCTTGAAGGGCGCGACACTGACGCCGCGCCGTACCAGCACACGGCACAGACCGGTGACCAGCACACTCTTTCCTGCGTCCGAAGTGGTGCCCTGTACCATCAGGGTGGTGTTGTGGATTGCCATGGTTGCTACCGTCGACTTGATGCCTGGAGTCAAAGGCGCCACGTGACCCCCAACAGCCAGTGGCGACCGTCCTGGTTGTAGTTGTTGGCCAGTCGGTAGTCCCGGTCCAACAGGTTGTCGATGCGCAGGGTGGCCTCCACCTGACGGCTCACCTGCCAGGCCAGCCGCGCCGCCACCGTGGTGTAGCCCCCCAAATAGATCGAGTTGGCGGCATTGGCGTAGCGGCCGTCCTGGGACTTCACCGACAGGCCCAGGCGCACCTGGCGCAGGGCGCGATCGATATTGAGGGTGAGGTTGTGGCGGCTGCGGTTCACCAGGCGGTTGTTGCTGTTGGCGTCCCGGGCATCCACATAGACATAGCCAGCATCCACCAACCAGGGTCCCAGGGTGGCGCCCACCAGCAGTTCGCCGCCTTTCAGCTCTGCCTCGTTGACATTGTAGGGACGCCACACCCCATCCCCGCCAGGGGCCCAACTGATCAGGTTGTCCACATCGTTGTCGAACCAGGCCAGGGACCAGCGCCACA
>JBJHDJ010000221.1:0-5061 GCA_050486485.1 Porticoccaceae bacterium | reverse complement strand
GTGCTATCCGTAGGGTGGGCTAGCCGCAGGCGTAACCCACCATCCGTCCCGTCAGGTCGCACAAAGCGATGGGTATCGCCGCGCCCGACCCATCCCACGGTTGTGGCGCCAGCGTGGACGCACCCGCATCATCTATAATGGCCCATTCTACGAGGTGTATCGACCATGGACAAAAATCGTCTGTTCTGGGCCAGCCGGCGCGGCATGCTGGAGCTGGATCTGATCCTGCTGCCCTTTATCGAGCAGATCTATCCCGAGTTGGACGAGCAGGACAAGGCCCGCTATCACCACCTGCTGGATTGCGAGGACCAGGATCTGTTCGCCTGGTTTCTGCGCCGTGAGGACCCCGATGACAGGGAGTTGTTAAAAATTGTTCAGATCGTCCGCGATACCCGCCACCGCATCCGCCGGATTTGACCTGGCGCCATCCCCCTGGCAGCGCCGCTGGCTGCTGCTGGGGCACTTGCTGGTGGCGCTGATGGCGACGCTCGCCCTGCCGCCCTGGCCGCTGTTGCTGGCCATTTTTATTGCCCTCCCCGTGCATGGCTGGTGGCAGTGGCGGCGGCTGGTCAATCGCCATGGCTGGCGATTGAGGTGGGATAGCGGGGGCTTGAGTTTGGACAGGGGCGCGGTGGAGTGCGAGCCGGTTGACTGCCGGGTGCGTTACCTGTCCCGCTGGCTGCTGGTGTTCGAACTGAAAACGGCGTCGGGAGTGGATCAGGTGGCGTTGTGGCGGGATGGGTTTGAGCCGGAACCGTGGCGCCAGCTCCAGATCATTGCCAGGGAGCAGTTGCGGGGCGGAACCGCCAAGCCCCAGGGTGAATGGTAGGATGGGTTGAGCGCAGCGATACCCATCACACCGTGCGGCCAGATGGGGTGGATGGTGGGTTACGCCTGCGGCTAACCCACCCTACCCGTCGATCTTTAATCATCAGTCCCGTAGGATGGGTTGAGCGCAGCGATACCCATCGTTCCCTACCGCGTGATGGCGTGGATGGTGGGTTACGCCTGCGGCTAACCCACCCTACCCGTCGATCTTCAAGCATCAGAAAGGCTAGGGCCGGATGACGATGATGTCCTGGGCGGCGAAGTTGATGGGCACCAGGATGGTGTCCTTGGCGATGGGGGACTGTTCCGGGTAGTCCAGGGTGTAGTGCAGCCCGCGGCTTTCCTTGCGCTGCTGGGCGGAGCGGATGATGAGCTGCGCCACCAGGGCCAGGTTGCGCAGTTCGATCAGGTCGCGGCTGATCTTGTAGTTGCTGTAGTACTCGTTGATTTCCCGTATCAGCATCTTGATGCGGTGCTCGGCCCGCTCCAGGCGCTTGCGGGTGCGCACGATGCCCACATAGTCCCACATGAAGCGCCGCAGCTCGTCCCAGTTGTGGGAGATCACCACATCCTCGTCGGAGTGGGTCACTCGGGATTCATCCCAGGGGCGGGCCGCTTCCGGCGCCGGGATGGTGTCGATCACCTCGCGGATATGCTCGGCGGCGGACAGGCCAAACACCAGGCATTCCAGTAGCGAGTTGCTGGCCATGCGGTTGGCGCCGTGCAGCCCGGTGGAGGCGGTCTCGCCGATGGCGTACAGGTTCTTCAGGTCGGTGCGCCCGCGCAGGTCGGTGAGGACACCGCCGCAGGTGTAGTGGGCGGCGGGCACCACCGGCGCCCGGTCGCGGGTGATGTCGTAGCCGTATTTGAGGCACTCCTCCCAGATGGTGGGGAAGTGGGACTTGATGAAGTCCGGGCTCTTGTGGGTGATGTCCAGGTACACGCAATCGCTGCCCAGGCGCTTCATCTCGTGGTCGATGGCGCGGGCGACGATGTCCCTCGGCGCCAGTTCCGCCAGTTCGTGGAAACGCGGCATGAAGCGCTCCCCGTCCGGCAGCCGCAGGTAGGCGCCTTCGCCCCGCAGCGCCTCGGTGAGCAGGAAGGACTTGGCCTGTGGGTGGTACAAACAGGTGGGGTGAAACTGGTTGAATTCCAGGTTGGCCACCCGGCAACCCCTGCGCCAGGCGGCGGCGATGCCGTCCCCGGAGGCGCCGTCGGGGCTGGTGGAATACAGGTAGACCTTGCTGGCGCCGCCGGTGGCGAGCACCACGCACTTGGCCTGGAAGGTGCGCACCGTGTCGTTCTCGCGGTCCAGCACATAGGCGCCGCTGCAGCGGATCTTGCGGCTGTTGTGGTCGCTCTGGGTGATGAGGTCGACGATGATATGATCCTCGAACACCTCGATATTGGGATGCTCGAGCATCCTCTCGATGAGGGTGCCGGAAACCGCCTTGCCGGTGGCGTCGGCGGTGTGCAGGATGCGCCGGTGGCTGTGGCCACCCTCGCGGGTGAGGTGAAATTCGCCGGTGCCCGGGTCGCGGGTGAAGTCCATGCCCATGGACACCAGCCAGTCGATCACCGCCGGGCCGTTTTCCACGGTGAAGCGCACCGCGTCCTCGTGGCACAGGCCGCCGCCGGCCACCAGGGTGTCCTGGATATGGGATTCGATGCTGTCCTCGTCGTCGAGCACGGCGGCGACGCCGCCCTGGGCGTACCAGGTGGAGCCGGAATTGAGGGGTCCCTTGCTGAGCACCGCCACCCGGTACTGGTCGGCAAGCCGCAGCGCCAGGCTGGCACCCGCCGCGCCGCTGCCAATGACAAGAATGTCATGGTAGTGGGACTTGTTCATGGTGCGGCTGTCTGTCTCCTGCGGGGGTCGGTCATGATAGTATAAAATCCGGACGCTGGTGAACCTGCGGTAATAAGCGCGGTTTTGGCCCTCCCCGCGGAGGGCGGATCATGTCAATAATCCGTTCCCGCACGGCGGGGACTGCACGGAGCCGCGGTGGGCGTCTGGGTTGCCCGACGTTGCCGGGCTCTCCTTGAAGAAGGGGATGGGGATGGACGCCGACCAGGCGCCTGATTCGGACAAGCAGCTCGTGGAGCGTGTCCAGAAAGGGGACAAGCGGGCCTTCGACCTGCTGGTATTGAAGTACCAGTACAAGGTGCACGCCATTGTCAGCCGCTTTGTCCGCGACTTCGACGAAGTGAACGATGTGGTGCAGGAGGCCTTTATCAAGGCCTACCGGGCCATCGGCAACTTCCGTGGCGAGAGTCAGTTCTATACCTGGCTGTACCGCATTGCCGTCAACACCGCCAAGAACTATCTGGTGTCCCGCAATCGCCGCCCGCCCTCCAGCGATGTGGATGTGGACGATGCCGAGTTCTACTCCGGCAGCGAGTTGCTCAAGGATGTGGACAGCCCGGAGAACCTGCTTTACCGGGATGAGCTGGAGCGGGTGGTCAACGAAGCCATCGAGGCCCTGCCGGAGGACCTGCGCAGCGCCGTCACCCTGCGGGAATTCGATGGCCTCAGCTACGAGGAGATCGCCGAGGTGATGGGTTGCCCGGTGGGCACCGTGCGCTCGCGGATCTTTCGCGCCCGCGAGGCCATCGACAACAAGATCAAGGCGTTGATGGGGGAAACCCCCTGACTATGACTCTCCCCCGGGACACCGCCCTTCTGCCGAAAAGGGGCTTAATTCAGTGCCGTTGAGACAAAGCATTGATATGAAAATGGATTTCATGAGCTTCAGCGGTGTTTTCGGTGATTGTAAGCCCCTCGGGCGGAGCGGTTTCACCGGTGGTGGCCGACCGGGCGTTGGGCGGCCGCGATATCCTTGGCGCAGACCATGGAACCTGTGGGGGATTTGGTGGTCTGACCCTGCGTGCCGAATAGGAATGTGGATTGCCGGGGGCTTTTTACCGGCCCCGTGAACCAGTAGAATGGGCCGCACAGCCGGTCGAATGTCTCACTTGAGGAACCATGCCAATGGGTGACAGCGATAAGCGCAGCTACGAAGCCCTCTCCGCCCTGATGGACAATGCGTCCACCGAGATGGAAACCCGTCGAATCCTCAGGGATCTTGAACACGACGGCGAATTGAGGGAGTCCTGGCACCGCTATCACCTGGCCTCCGCGGCCTTGCGCCGCGAACTGCCCCCCCGACTGGTCGACCTCTCTTCCCGCATCAGCGCCGCCATCGCCGACGAAAAGGCTCCCCCGCTCCCCAGCCGTTACCTCCAGCCCCTGTCCAAGGTGGCGGTGGCCGCCACCGTGGCCTTTGTGGCTGTTCTCGGGGTGCGCCAGTTGCAACCGGGGCCAGAGCCGGCGCCGATGCTGGCGGCCGCGCCGGAAGCCGTTGCCCCCGAGTCCATCGGCACCACCGGGCCGCAGTTCCAGTTGCCCGCCGGTTTCGACTTCCCGCCGGTTTCCGGGCGCATGGCCAGCAGCGGGGAAAGTCCCGCCACCGAGCCCCGTCCGGTCACCATCATGCAGCAGGTGCAGCCCGACCTTGACGTACAGCGGGAGATTCATCTCTATCTCAACACCATGATGAATCGCCACACCGAGAATGCCTCGTCCAGCGCCAACCAGGGTGTCTGGCCCCATGTGCGGTTCCCTCAGGGCGATCAAGAGTGATTGGTCCCGGGGGCCCATGAGTACGATTATCCGCGCCAGGAGCCGTTTCCCGTCCCCGAGCAACCGCGCAACTGTCCAGCAAGTTTCTCTCCTCACCGTTCTGTTGACCGCCCTGTGCTGGGCGCTGCCCGCCGCCGCCGAGGCGCGGCGCATCGATGTCCCCACCCTGTTGGAGGCCATGACCACCGCCAGCCGCCAGCTCGACTACCGGGGCATCTTCACCTATGAATACGCCGGGGTGCTCAAGTCCGTGGAGGTGACCCATGTGGTCCGCGACGGCATCGAGCACGAGCGCTGGTTCTATCTCAACGGCCCCCCCCAGGAGATCCTTCGCCGCGGAGCGCCCTGCCACGGCGCCGCGGCGGGCAATCTCGACCGGATCGCCAGGCCGGCGGTGGATTACCAGCAGCTCGCCAGCCACTACGACCTGCACCTTTGGGGGGAGGATCGAATCGCCGACCGACCCGTGTGGGTGCTGCAACTGGCGCCCCGGGATGCCCACCGCTACGGTTTCGTGTTTTCCGTCGACAAGCAGAGCGGCCTGTTGCTGCAATCCCTGCTGCTGGACACCAATCGCCGGGTGCTCGAAC
>JBJHDJ010000220.1:0-5063 GCA_050486485.1 Porticoccaceae bacterium | reverse complement strand
CCGGCTTTTTCCATGAAGCCCGGCCAGTTGGTGCCAAACTGAAAGCTCATGGTGATGCCGGACACCACCCCCAGGGCGAAGGACAGGGCAAACACCTTGACCCAGAAATGGTAGGCGTGCTCCCACACCGCGTCACGGGTCAGGGTATAGCGAACGCGAAAGTACAGCAGCAGCCAGGCGAGGCCAATGGTGATGGCGGGAAACAGGATATGAAAACTGATATTGGCGGCAAACTGGATGCGTGCCAACAGTAAGGGGTCCAGCTCCATGGTCTACTCCACAGTCAGGGTGGGACAGTTCAATGACTCGTCTCCATGACCCGCCGCGTGGTGCCCGGGTCGAGGGCCTGTAGCGCCTCGTACTGGCTGACGAATACCTGGCCGCCGAAGTGCTCGAGAAACCGCGAGCGGCGCAACTGGTCCATCACCGGGCCCTTCACCTCGGACAGGTGCAACTGGATGCCCGCGGCGCGCAGGCGCTCGGCAATGGTCTCCAGGCTTTCCAGGGCGCTGGCGTCGATCAGGTTCACCGCTGGACACATCAGCACCAGGTGCTTGATGCCGGGGTGTCGTCCCACCAGCTCCGCCACCTTGTCCTCGAGGAAACGGGCATTGGGAAAATAGAGGCTCTCGTCGACCCGCATGGACAGCACCGTGGGGCTTTCCACCACCTGGTAGCGATCCACATTGCGGAAGTGCTGGCTGCCGGGGAGTTGGCCCACCACCGCCACATGGGGTTCGCTGGTGCGCTTGAGGAACAGAAACAGGGACAGACCGACGCCCATCAGGATGCCGGCTTCCACCCCCACCAGCAGCACCCCCAGCATGGTGACGGCCATGGCCAGGGCGTCGGACCGGGAATAACGCCAGGTGCGGCGCAGGGCGCCGAGATCCACCAGGCTGAGCACCGCCACGATAATGGTGGCGGCCAGAACCGCCTGGGGCAGGTTGCCGAATAGGGGGGTGAACAGCAGCACCGTCAAGGCAATGCCCGCGGCGGTGAAGGCGCCCGCCATGGGTGTTCTCGCCCCGGCATCGTGGTTCACCACCGAGCGGGCAAAGCCGCCGGTCACCGGGAAGCCGCCGCTGAAGGCCGCGGCGATATTGGCGCTGCCCAGTCCCACCAGTTCCTGGTTGGGCTCGATGCGCTCGCGGCGCCGGGCCGCCAGGGTCTGACCCACGGAAACGGATTCGACAAAGCCCACCAGGCTGATCAGCAGCGCCGCAGGCAGCAGTTGCAGGGCGAGTCCCGCATCGAATGTCGGCGCCGTCAAGGGCGGCAAGCCACTGGGCACCGTTCCCACCACCACCACCCCTGCTGCCGACAGGTCGAACACTGTCACCACCAGCACCGCCAGCAGCAAGGTCGCCACCGGCCCCATCCTGCTGACATGCCCCGCCAGGGTTTCGCGCAGTCCGAGGCGACACAGCCAACCCTTGAGGAAGTTGCGGGCCAAGTAGAGCAGCACAAGGCTGGCGATACCGATGGCGAGGGTGGGCCAATGGGTTTGGGGCGCTCCCTGCATCAGGGAGAGCAAGGTCTCCAGGGCATTTCCCCCACCGCCATTGACACCGAGGATATGCCGCAACTGACCGAGGGCGATGAGAATCCCGGAAGCGCTGATAAACCCCGAGATCACCGGGTGGCTGAGGAAGTTGGCGATAAAACCCAGCCGCAATACCGCCATCAGCACCAAGACCGCACCCGACAGCAGCGCCAGCAGCAGGGCCGCCGCCACATACTCGGCGCTGCCAGGGGTAAAAAGTGGACTCAGGGCGGCGGCGGTCATCAACGACACCACCGCCACCGGGCCAACCGCCAGGGCGCTGCTGGTGCCGAACAAGGTGTAGGCCAGCAGGGGCAGGATGCTGGCATAGAGGCCGGTTACCGGTGGCAGTCCCGCCAGCATGGCGTAGGCCAGGCTCTGGGGAATCAGCATCAGGGTGACAATGACCGCCGCCAGGGCGTCCTGGCCGGCGGCGCCCCGGTTGTAGGCGCCGAGCCAGGAGAGGCAGGGCAGCAGACGGCGGACGCCGCTCGCCAGGGTCATGGTTGCCGGGTGCCCTCGTAGTCACAGGCCGGTTGTGGATCCGGCGTGTCGGGGTCGATGGGCAGGTGCCGGGGTTTGGCCAGCCACTCGCGCCCCTTGAGCATCAGGTCGAAGTAGATGGTGGGCATCCAGTGCGCCTTGAGACTCCAGCCCAGCCAACTCGGTTTGGTGGGGTTGAGTGGGAAAGTGGGCAACAGCTTGCCGCCGTAGCCGAATTCCGCCAATACCACCTTGCCTCGCTCGACGGTGAGAGGACAGGAACCGTAGCCATCGTACATCGCGCGGGGGCGGTGTCCATCCAGCACGCTCAACACATTCTCGGCCACGATGGGCGCCTGCTTGCGCACCGCCGCGGCGGTCTTGGCGTTGGGCGCGGCGCAAACATCGCCGAGGCTGAAGATGTCGCCATAGGTGGTGTGGCGCAGGGTATCGGGGGCGACATCCACCCAGCCCTCGGCATTGGCGAGGGGGCTGTCGCGGACAAAGTCCGGAGCCCGTTGCGGGGGCACGGCGTGGAGCATGTCGAATTCTCGCTCGATCGTGGAGGCCTTGCCTTCGCCATCCACCACCCTGAACCAGGCCTTGCGGGCCGGGCCGTCCACGGCGGTCAGGGTATGGGAGAAATGGAGGTGGGCGCCATAGCGCTCCACATAGTTCATCAACGGTGGCACAAAGTCGGCAACCCCGAACAGTACGGCCCCGGCGGTGCAGAAATCCACCTGGATGTTGTCCAGCACGCCACCTCGGCGCCAGTGGTCGCAGGACAGGTACATCGCCTTCTGGGGAGCCCCGGCGCACTTGATGGGCATGGGCGGCTGGGTGAACAGGGCGCGGCCGCTTTTCAATTCCCGCACCAACTGCCAGGTATAGGGCGCCAGATCGAAGCGGTAGTTGGAGGTGACGCCGTTCCTGCCAAGGGTCTCCTGCAGGCCCTCGACCGCATCCCAGTGCAGGCTTAGGCCGGGGCAGACGATCAGCACCCGGTAGCCAAGGCGCATGCCATCCTCGAGAATCACCTGCTGGCGACGGGGTTCGAAACCGGCCGCGGCGCCCCGTATCCACTGGGCCCTGTCGGGAATGCAGCGGGCCATGGCGCGCCGGGTGCGCTGTTGGGTAAATACACCGCCCCCGACAAGGGTCCAGCCCGGTTGGTAAAAGTGATCCTCGCTGGGTTCGACAATGGCAATGCGCAGGGTGCCGCGGCGCCGCAGCAGGCTGGCGGCTATCCCGCAGCCAGCGGCGCCCCCGCCTATCACCAGCACGTCATAGCGGGGCACGGGGGATTGTCCCTGGCCTTCCAGGCCGGCGCCATCGCCACTTTGCCAGCGTTGCTCGAGGCGTGGGCGGAGGGTGGACAGGTCATAGCCCGCCTCCGCCGCCGAGGCCAGCAGCGAGTCCGGCGCCAGGTGATCGGCCTCGGAGAGCGCCCACAGGTTGGTGCAGCGGGTGCCGGTGCGGCAGAACGCCAGCACCGGTCCCTTCACTTGATCGAGCAGGGCGCGGAAGGCCGCCACATCACAGTCGTGGATTTGACCCGAGATCACCGGCAAATAGTGATAATCGAGCCCCGCGGCGTTGGCCGCGGCCTCCAGGGCCGCGCTGTCCGGCTGGCCCTCCCCTTCACCATCGGGGCGGTTGTTGATGACACAGCGAAAGCCTCTCTCCGCCAGAATCGACATGTCCCCGGGTTCGAGCTGGCCGGACACCGAAATGAAGGGGCTCAGACGCTTGATGGCTTCCACGGGTCGGTTCTCCTGGTTGGGCTACTTTACAGTCTGTTGAGTGGGATCTTGAGGTACTGCACGCCATTGTCCTCGGCGGGGGGGAGGTGACCGGCGCGCATGTTGACCTGCACCGAGGGCAGGATCAGGGTTGGCATGCCCAGGGTCGCGTCCCGCTGGTTGCGCATGGCGACAAACTGCGCTTCTCCGATACCTTCGTGGATGTGTATGTTGCTGCGCCGCTGCTCGGCCACGGTGGTTTCGCAAAGATAACCCTGCCGCTCCTCGGTGCCATAGTCGTGGCACATGAACATGCGGGTGTCGTCTGGCAGGGCATAAATTTTCTGCACGGACTGGTAAAGCGTATGGGCGTCGCCACCGGGAAAATCACAGCGGGCGGTGCCGTAGTCGGGCATGAACAGGGTGTCACCGACGAAGGCGGCATCGCCGATCACATAGGTCATGCAGGCCGGGGTGTGTCCAGGGGTGTGGATTGCCCGCGCCTTGAGGTTGCCGACACTGAATTCGTCGCCATCGGCGAGCAGGCCGTCGAACTGACGGCCATCCGTTGCAAAGTCCTGTCCAGCATTGAACAGCTTGCCAAAGGTAGTCTGGACAAGGGTGATGTGGCTGCCGATGACCAGCCTGCCTCCCAGCTTGTCCCTCAGATAGGGGGCGGCGCTCAAGTGGTCGGCATGGACATGGGTTTCCAGAATCCATTCCACCGTCAGATCATTGTCGTGAACAAACGACACCAGCCTGTCCGCGGATTCAAAGGTGGTGCGGCCGGCGGCGGGATCGTAGTCAAGAACGGAATCCACCACGGCGCATCGCCGGGTCTCGGGGTCGGTCACGACATAGCTGTAGGTGTAGGTGGCCGGGTCAAAAAATGGGGTGACAACGGGCGTCATGATGATCTCCTGGGGCCTGCGGAGCGCAGGCGCAGAGGGCCTGCTTTGCAAGGGAAAATCTACCATAACTTTATTGAATATGTATATTCGATTTTGTTATATACTCCCCCTGGGCCACTTCCGCCATTGCCAGTACAAGGCTAGTCGAACTTTTTACTTTGTTCAGTAACTAAGAGAGCGTGACTGCTCACCGTTGGGCAGGTTTGGCCGAGAGGGGTTCTTGTCTATACTGCCGTCGGGCGCGGATGAGAACGCCAACCATTACCCACTGAAGAAGAAGGAGCTACACCATGACTCACAACCCCTTGAAATGGCGGTTTATTGCTGTCTTGATGACCCTTGTGTTCTCCATTGCCTTCCTGCAGGCGCCGGTGCACGCCT
>JBJHDJ010000219.1:0-5081 GCA_050486485.1 Porticoccaceae bacterium | reverse complement strand
GTCGAGTCCTGCTCCGCCACCGAGGATCAGGGCATCCTGGCGGTGTGGGAGATCGTTCAGGAATTCACCGCCGCCCTCAAGGAAAGCGGCGAATGGGAGGCGCGCCGCTCCCGCCAGGCCGTCGACTCGATGTGGCGGGAAACCGCCGAGTCCCTGCTGGTGGATCTCAAGCGCCACCCGGCCATTGCCGAGGCCCTGCCGGATATCCAGTCCGCGGTGCAACAGGGCAACAAGCCACCCACCGTGGCGGCCATCGAACTCGTCAAACTCTACCGGCGGTACAGTGCCGCCCACCCAAGCAACGGGAGTACGGATTTATGATCGGCAAGCTCAACCATGTGGCCATTGTGGTACCCGACCTGACGGCGGCCGCCAACAAATACCGGGAGACCCTGGGAGCGGTGGTTTCAGACCCGGTGGATCTGCCGGAGCACGGCGTGACCACCGTGTTCGTGGAATTGCCCAACACCAAGATCGAGTTGCTCCACCCCCTCGGAGAGGCATCGCCCATCGCCAGGTTTCTGGAAAAGAATGCCGATGGCGGCATTCATCACCTGTGCTACGAAGTGGAGGATATTCTCGCCGCCCGCGACAAACTGGTGGCGGACGGCGCCCGCATTCTCGGCGATGGCGAGCCCAAAATCGGCGCTCACGGCAAGCCTGTGCTGTTTCTTCACCCCAAGGATTTTTTCGGCACCCTTGTGGAGATCGAGGAGTGTTGAAATCGGTCCGATGTCTGACGCTTGACGGCTGACGCAAAAGCGCTGGCACGCGGAAGTCACGGATGACTCTCAGGCCCGGGCAGGTCGTTGATGCCGGTTTCTGAATCAGCAGTCAGTGACGGGAATCTCCCTGTTCCTCGCCCTCAAGCCAGCGACTTGAATTGCCTTGCCCGCAATTCTCCGCTCTCGATCCCCGCTTCCATGTCCTCCCTGCTCATGGGCGCGCCAAAGAAGTAACCCTGGGCCATGTCGCAGCCCACGGAACCCAGGAAGTCCACCTGTTCCTGAAGCTCCACCCCCTCCGCCACAACCTGAAGTCCAAGACTTTTCGCCAGGGTGACAATGCCGATGATGATGGCCTGATCCTTGGGGTCTTCATGGCAGTCGCGGACAAACTCCCGGTCAATCTTCAGTACATCCACGGAAAAACGCTTGAGGTAGTTCAGGGATGAAAAGCCACTGCCGAAATCGTCGATGGCGATGGACAGGCCCTGCTCCCGCAACAGGGCGATTTCCGACGAGGCCTCCTCGGGATGGGCCATGAGGGTGGACTCGGTGATCTCCACTTCCAACATCGCCGGCGGGAAATGGCCCTTGTCCAGTTGCTTGGCGATTTCCCTGCGAATCAACCCTTTCTGGAACAGCTCGCCACTGGTATTGATGGCCAGGCGCAGATCGAGACCGCGACCGTGCCAGTCGCTCAGCAGCCTGCAACCCTCGTCAAGCGCCAGTCGACCAAACTCCCCGGTCAGCCCGGAATCCTCGGCAATGTCGATAAACCTGGCCGCGGGGACCAGCCCCCTGACAGGATGGCGCCAACGCACCAGTGACTCAAAGGCGACAATTGCGCCACTGGCCAGCGAGACCTGTGGCTGGTAGTAAAAAATGATTTCATCCTGTTCCAGGGACGCCCTGAGATCCCGTTCCGTTTCCACCCGCTCGTTGACTTCGTCTTCCATGATCGGCTCGTAGAAGCAGAAATCCTGGTCCCGCTCCTTGGCCTTGAACATTGCCGTATCGGCGTGCTTGAGCAGGGTATTCATGGTGCCGCCGTCCCGTGGGTACAGGGCGATGCCGATACTGGCCCCGACAAAGATGCGCTGCTGGAGAAATACAAAGGGTTCGCGCAGGGAGACACAGATTTTTTCCGCGACCCGCGCCACGGCATCCGGGGTATCCACCTCCTCCAAGACCACGGTGAATTCATCGCCGCCGATCCGGGCGACAAAGTCACTGGCACGCACGCAGTGGCGCAGGCGATCGGCGGCGGCCTTGAGCACCAGATCACCGGCGTCATGGCCCAGTGAATCGTTGATCATCTTGAAGCGATCGAGATCCAGGAACAGCACCGCCAGGCAACTGCCATTGAGGCTGGCCCGGTTGATCTTGTGGCGCAATTGCTGGCTGAAGGCTGCCCGGTTGGGCAGCCCTGTCAGGGAGTCACTGTAGGCCAGCTTGCGGACATGGCGTTCGACACGGCTGGTCTGCAACAGGCGATTGACCCTCTGACGCAGCACCGAGAAGTTCACCGGCTTGGTGACGAAATCGGTCGCCCCCACCGAGAAGGCATGACTCACGGATTGTTCGTCCTCGAGGGAGGTGATCATCAGGATCGGCACCGTGGAACCATTGGGCAACTGGCGGATCTTGCGGCAGGTTTCGAAGCCGTCCATCTCGGGCATGATGGCGTCAAGGAGTATGACATCGGGCATGGACCTGGCGCACAGTGCCACCACGCTCATGCCATTGCCCGCCTCGAGAATGCGATAACCGTTGTCCCGCAGGGCATTGGCATACAACAGGCGGGTGGCGCGATCGTCGTCGGCCACCAGCAGCACGGCCTGTTCATCGGAACCGACATCCCGCAGGGAGGTGAAACCGACATTTTTGAGGTAGCCGCGCAATTCGCCGATGACATCGGCGAGGGCGGATTCCAGACTGTTGAAAATCGCTTCAGCGCCGCGCAGATCGCGGGCCTTGCCCATCTGCTCCAGGTTGCGGGACAACCCCGCCACCACCTGGGCGCCGACATTGACGGCGCTACCCTTGATGGTGTGCGCCAACTCGTGGACCTGCTGGCTGTCGTTGAGGGAAATGGCGGCGCGCAGACTGGCGAGATAGCTGGGCAGATCGTCGATGAAGGCCTGGACCACGGTTACGAACAATTCCCCCACGGATTCCCGCAGCGACTCCAGGGTACTGGTGTCGAGAATATTGGGGGGACGGTGTCGGACCACGGCGCCGTCCTGCCCGCCAAACCATTCCCGAAGCAGGGTGTTGAGGGCCTCGATGGAGAGGGGCTTGACCAGCAGACTGTTCATACCGGCATCGAGGCAGCGCTGGATTTCCTCCGGGGTATTGTTGGCGGTCATGGCGATGATGGGCAGATCCCTGAATACCTCCGGGGTCTCGCGAATGGCGCGGCTGGACTGGTAGCCATCCATCACCGGCATATTGCAGTCCATCAACACCATGTCGAAGGGCTTGCGCAACACCCGGTCCAACGCTTCCTGGCCGTTCTGGGCGAAGTCGCAGTCACAGCCGAACTGTTCCAGCATGGCGCTGGCCACCAAGCGATTGGCGCGGTTGTCGTCCACCACCAGGATCTTCTTGTTGAGGTCGTCGGCAAACACCTTGGCGCGGGCATGTCGCCGGGGCTGGAAGCCGTGCATCCTGTCGGCGAGCAGGAAGTTTTGCAGCTTGTGCTCGGTGAGTGGCTTTTCGATGGGAAAACAACCTTGAACGCCCTGAAAGGGCTCCGTGACCCAGGGATTCACCAGCAGGGAAATGACGGCGTGCCGGGTGGATTCATGGCTTCGCAGCAGTCGCAACAGATCCCACAACAGGGTCCCGGACAACTGCTCGTCGACGAACAAATGGGTGTATTCAAGCTTATCCGCGTCACTTGCCTCTATCAGCGACAGCAGACTGTTGAGGTTTTCCACGCAGTGTACCTCGCCACCGCGCCGAGAAACCCAACTGTCGATGAAGTTTCGCACCACCACGGCATCGTCAACCACCAACACCCGCGCGCGACCGATGGCTGTCTGTGGGCCGGGTTGCCCGTCGCCGGCCACCGCCCGATAGGGGATGGAAAAGATAAACTCGCTGCCACGGTAACGCTCGCTGCTGACGCTGATCTCGCCTTTCATGAGGGCAACAAATTGCTTGCAGATGGCGAGGCCGAGCCCGGTGCCACCGAACTTGCGGGTGGTGCTGGAATCCTCCTGGGTGAAGGATTCGAAAATTCGCTGCTGATTCTCGGGCCTTATGCCGATGCCTGTGTCGCGGATGCGGAACACCAGCTGTTGGTCCCCTCCGGGCCGGGTATTGTCCAGCTCGACGGCAATGGCCACTTCCCCGCGATCGGTGAATTTGACGGCGTTACCCACCAGGTTGGTGAGTACCTGGCGCACTCGCTGGGCGTCGAGCCAGGCAACCGACAGTCGCGGGTCCAGGGTATAGCCGAGATCGACTCGCTTGCGCAACGCCTGGGGAGCCATCAGATTGACCACATCCTCCACCAACGCGACAAGATCCGTGTTCGACTCCTCGATGACGATCTCGCCGGAATCGGCATGGACATAGGAAAGAATGTCATCGATGAGATGGAGCAGGCCGGTGGCTGACTGACGGGCGGTCTCCACATACTCCAACTGTTTTCCCGACAGTCCCATGTAAGTCAGCAGATCCAGCATGCCGAGCACCGAATTCATCGGCGTGCGCAATTCGTGGGAGACGTTGGCGGCGAAACGGGCCTGCACTTCGGCGCTTTGCAATGCCGCGTCCCGGGCGCGGCGCAACTGGTGGTCGCGAAGCTCGATGGCCTCCATCATGGTGTTGAAGGAGCGTTGCATGCCAACGATATCCCTGGAACCCTTGGGGTCCGCCCTGAGACCGATTTCACCTCCCCGAGCGCGCTCCATCACCTGGGACAGCTCGTTCAACGGACCTGTCATGCGGCGGGCGAGAAAGATCACCACCAGCAACAACGCGGCGGCCACCAGCAGGGAAATGATGATGGTTCCCCGCAGAATTTCACCCTGTATCGCCTTCAGGGAGTCCTTGGCGTATACCAGGGTCAGCATGCCAATCTGCTCGCTGGCAGGTCTGTTGGCGGACTCGATCGCCTCCATGTCCCAGGACGGGGCACCAACCGGTTCGGTGAAAACCGGGGCGACGAACACCAGGTGGTCATCGCTTTCCTGGAAGCGGCCGGCACCCGGATCCAGGGGGGGACCGACCTCGACGATCACACCTTCGCGATAGAGCTCGTCGCCAGTCTCGGTGACGATGGCAATTCCCACGACATCGGGAAACTGCAGCGCCACGGCGGCGACATCCTCGGCGGTGGCCATG
>JBJHDJ010000218.1:0-5108 GCA_050486485.1 Porticoccaceae bacterium | reverse complement strand
CCCCTGCTCGGGAATGGCCCAGGAAAACCACGAGCTCTCACTCCAGTAGGGGTCGTCGGTGATGTTCATGTTGAAGCGATCGGCGACTTCCGCGGTCAGCGCCATGGTTATACCTCCTGTTTGTTCCGTGCCGTGAACCTGTCATCGGCGGGGGATGGGTTGTGGGCTGCGATATGCATCAAATGTGTTGGCACATTAACCTGTGTCGATGGGTATCGCTGCGCTCAACCCATCCTACGACCTCCCCGGAAAACCGGGGCAGGCGCATCCTACAACCGCCTGGCAATCATGTCCGCCACCTCGAACAGCTTGATCTTGCCGGTGGAGGTGCGCGGTATGTCCTCCTCGCCGATAAAAATGATGTTGCGGGGAATCTTGTAGCTGGACAGGGTATCCCGCAGGGCTTCGCGGATGGACGCCTCGCTGGGGGTCGCCCCCTTGGCGGGCACCACGGCGGCGACGACCCGCTGCCCCAATTCCGGGTCTTCCAGCCCCGCCACCACGGGAAACGCCACCTCGGGCAACTCCCGTAGCGCTGCTTCCACCTCGAGCCGCGACACATTGGCGGCCTTGGTCTTGATCATGTCGTTGCGCCGCGCGATGAAATAGAGAAAACCGTCCTCGTCGATGCGCACCAGATCGCCGGTGGGATAGAAACCGTCCTCGGTGAATACCTGGCCGCGGGGCACCTTGTAGAAACCCGTCATCAGGGCGCCGCCGCGCAGTTGCAGTTCGCCCACCTCGCCGGGGGGCAGTACCGCGCCGGTGTCTGGATCCACCACCCGGCGCTTGTAGTTGTTGACGGCGCGGCCCGAGGCTCCCGCCTTGCTTTCCGGCAGGCGGTAGTTCAGCGGCTCGGCACTGTGGGGGGCGAAGGTTTCGCTCATGCCCAGCATGTTGGATTGCAGTGGCGGCGGAATCAGCTCGCCTCCTTCGTCGCGGAAAGGACCGAGGCCGACGATGGCGTCCACATCGATGCCCCGCGCCACCGCCGCTTCCCGCAGCTTCACCAGCATGTCGCCCCAACTGTTGATACGGTTGACCCGAAATTTTTCGATGGCGTCCAGCACATCCTCCTGGTTCGGCGACGGCGGGTAGACCAGGGTGGCGCCCACGCTGAACACCTCCAGCAACATGGCCATGCCCCCCAGCCAGAAGGCGGGCAGCAGGGGCATCATGCGGTCGTCGGGCTTGAGCAGGAACAGCTTGGCCAGCTCCGGCGGGTGGCGGGTGATATTCCACTGGCTGTGCACCACCGCCTTGGGCAGGGAAGTGCTGCCGGATGTGTAGACGATGACCGCGTCGTCGCTGGGCACCACTTCCCGTTCCACGCAGGCCAACAGTTCCGCGGGTGGCGCCTCGGGCCCGTCCGCCAGGGCAAGCAGCCGATCCACCGGCGACGCCCAGTCCAGCCCCGCCGCGTCGTCCAGCCACAGGGAGCGCAGGTAGGGCGCTCCCGGCACGCAGAGGGCTCCGGGCTCGCCACCGTCCAGCTCCGGCAGGGCCTTGAGGAGTTTTTCGCCGTAATCGTGATTGAGAAAGCGGCGCGCGCCGATAAAGACCTGGGTGTCGCTGTGGCGCAGGATATGGGCCAGCTCCCGGGGTGTGCACAGGGTGCTGACGGCGGTCACCAACGCGCCGATGCGCAGACCGGCCAGGAAGGTGGTAATCCACAGGATGCCGTCCGGCGCCATCAGGGCGAGGCGTGTTCCCTTGCCGGCCCCCAGGGCCAGCAGCGCCCGCGCCATGCGGGCCGTTTCCCGGTCCAGGTCGTCATAGGTGAGAATGCCCTGGGCGGTGACCAGGGCCTCATGCTGACCCCGTTCGGCGACGATACTGGCCAACAGTTGCGGAATTGTGGAGGCGGGCTCGGCCTGCGCCATGTAGATCTCCCGGCTTTTTTATCGAATCGGTCAATGAATGTGTCGAACTTTCATCCGGCACAGCCTAGCAACTGGCGCCCTTCAACGCTCAACTTCCCGCGCCGCTCCATATACAGGTTCCGCCAAGGGCGCCTGAAGCTCCCTGACGCCACTGGCGCAGGGCGGCGCGGCAGGTGTTGATGGGGCAGGTGCTGATGGGCCAGGTGCTTATGGAGAGTCGCAAGATATCGAGCGATCGGCTAGCCTGAGGCCCTACCATTGCACCATAACAGATAACGAGGAGCATACCGTGGGTACAGAATTGTCAGGCAAGGTGGCCATCGTCACCGGTGGCGCCAGCGGCCTCGGCCGCGCCAGCGTCGAGCTGTTCGCCCGGGAGGGGGCGCGGGTGATGATCGCCGATGTCAACCAGGAACAGGGCGAGCAACTGGCCAGGGAGCTGGGGGGCGAGGTGCGCTTCCGCCCCACCGATGTCTCCGACGAGCGGGATGTCCAGGGTTTGGTGGACGATACCGTGGCGACCTTCGGTGGCCTCCATGTGATGTTCAACAACGCCGGTATCAGCAACCCCCTGTTTCCCGACTTTCTCGATGACGACCTCAAGGATTTCCACCGTGTGATGGGGGTCAATGTACTGGGGGTGATGCTGGGCACCCAGCGCGCCGCCCGCCACATGGCCAGGCACGGCGGCGGCTCCATCATCAACACAGCGTCCATCGGCGGCAGCGTCGCCGGTATCGGCGTGGTCGGCTACCGGGCCTCCAAGGCGGCGGTGCTCCACTTCAGCCAGTGCGCGGCCATCGACCTGGCCAAGAACAATGTGCGGGTCAATGTGATCAATCCCGGTCATATCCGCACCCCCATGTCCAGTTGGAGGGAATCCGGCATGTCGCGAGCGGGCTTCGAGCAGCTTCAGAAGGATCTCGACGAGATCAACTTCTTCGACCAGCCCCTCAAGCGCCAGGGCACCCCGGAGGATGTCGCCCAGGCGGCCCTGTACCTGGCCAGCGACCGGTCGATCCAGGTCACCGGCATCGTCATCCCGGTGGACGGCGGCACCAGCGCCGGCGACGCCGTCAACCATGTGCAGCAGATTCTGGAAGCCCAGAGGCGGGCGCTGAACACCTGAAAACTGGTCTGAATGGCACTGATTTAAGCCATTTTGGACTTCGTGGCCCGGCCGGTATCCCGGGGTAGAGAATTCGAGACACGCCGTAAACCCGTCCCTGGGGGCTCGACGGCGCCATCCCTGGCGCCGACGGTCTCGAATTCTCTACCCCGGGATACCGGCCTACTACCGTGGGGGGGCTTAAGTCAGTGCCATTGACGACAGGTCTGAACCATTTCGTGAAATGTGTTACATGAAACTCATCACCAACACTCCGGAGGAGTCCCATGAACCAGCCTGACTACTTCCCGCTCCCCGTCACCCGGGAGGAAATCACCCCCCAGTGGCTGACCGCGGCGCTGCGGCAAAAGGCCCCCGGCGTCACCGTGCTGGGCTGCCGCATCGTCGACGAGATTCGCGGCACCTGCTCCAAGATTCGCCTGCAACTGGAACTGGACGACAGGGCCAGGGAGGCGGGCATTCCCGAGCGTGTGATGCTCAAGGGCGGCTTCGAGGAACACAGCCGGGGCCTGTGCTACATGCACGAACGGGAAGTGCGGGGCTACCGGGATGTACTGCCGGCCATCCCCCTGCCGGCGCCCACCTGTTATTTCACCGACTACGACCCGGAGCGCCAACAGGGCATCATCATCATGGAGGATCTGGCCGCCAGCGGCGCCACCTTCTGCCATGCCCTCAAGCCCCAGTCCTTCGAACAGGTGGCACGCCGCCTGGAAGTGCTGGCGCGCTTCCACGCAGCTACCTGGAACAGCCCCGACATCGCGCCGGGGGGCAAATGGGCCGATCTGGTGGACTTTCTCGACACCGTGGACAATTTCTTTGCCCTCAAGACCAGTCCCGAGAACTGGCTGCGGTTTCTCAACCTGCCCCGCGGCGTGGCCACCTCGGTGCTGTTTCAGGACCGGGACTGGATGCTGGAGGCCTGGGCGCGCCTCAAGCACTTCACCAAGCAGCAGACCTACTGCGTGTTGCACGGGGATATTCACCTGGGCAACCTGTACATCGACGGCAACGGCGAGCCGGGCTTCTTCGACCCGCTGGCCAGCCGGGGGCCGGGGATGCTGGAAGTGTCCTACCACATCGCGGCGTCGGTGGACTCCGCCAACCGCCGCCGCTGGGAAGGCCCCCTGGTGCAACACTACCTGGACGAAGTTGAACGCTGTGGCGGCGACACCCCTTCGTTCGACGACGCCATGCACCAGTACGCCATTTTCCAGGTGTACGGCTACTTCATCTGGATGACCACCGAATCCCAGTACCAGACGGAACTGGTGAATACCGCCAATATCGCCCGGGTGAACGCCACCATGTTGGACCACGATACCCACGGGTTGCTGCAGCGAATCAGCGTAAACCCATGAGCACGTGGAGACACCGCGGATGAAACCGGGAAAACTGGCTGTCTGGGCCCTGGTCAACACCTTCGACGCCGCGGAGTCCGCGGCCTTCGCCCAACGGGTGGAAACCTGGGGCTACAGTACTTTGTGGCTGCCAGAGGCGCTGGGGCGGGAACCCCTGGTGGCATCCTCCTGGCTGCTGGCCAATACCAGCCACCTGCAGGTGGCCACCGGGGTGATGAATATCTACGCCCGTGACAGCATGGCCACCGTCAACGGCCAGTACGGGTTGGCGGAACAGTCCGGCAATCGCTTCCTGCTCGGCATCGGAGTTTCCCATCCGCCCCTGGTGGAGGATTTTCGCGGCCACACCTACGATAAACCACTGGCTGCCATGGCGCGGTATCTGGACCGTATGGCCAGCGTGACTTACTTGAGCCCACCACCCACCGAAAAACCCCTGACAGTGATCGCCGCCCTGGGGCCGAAAATGCTCCAACTCGCCGCACGGAGTGCCGACGGCGCCCATACCTACAATGTCACCCCGGATCACACCGCGGCGGCGCGTGCCATTTTAGGCCCCGGCAAACTGCTGTTTGCCGAACAGAAAGTGCTGCTGGAGCCGGACCCCGCCAAGGCCCGTCGTATCGGCCGGCGGATCATCGGCCACTCCCTCCAATTGCCCGCCTACCGCAACAACTTTTTACGCATGGGCTTTGTTGAGGAAGATCTCGAAAACGGCGGCTCAGACCGTCTGGC
>JBJHDJ010000217.1:0-5222 GCA_050486485.1 Porticoccaceae bacterium | reverse complement strand
CCTGCCTGGTCAACACATTCAAGGTCACACCGCTCGATCATGACGCCGCAAGCCACGCAGGTTTTGCCCCAGGACACCGATATCGCCATTCTCGGTGGCGGCATGGTAGGCCTCAGCCTGGCGCTGCTGCTTGCGCGGGTCTGTCCCCGGCTGCGGCTGGTGGTGATCGAGGCACAGCCGGTCGCGGAACACGGGGATCACCAGCAGCCCAGTTTCGATGCCCGCTCCACCGCCCTGTCCCAGGGCAGCCGGGCGCTGTTTCAGCAGATCGGGCTGTGGGACAGGCTGGCGCCGTTCGCCGCGACCATCGCCACCATCCATGTCTCCGATCGCGGCAAGCCCGGGGCGACCCGCCTGGAGGCCGCCGAGCAGGGGCTCGACGGTCTCGGCTTCGTGGTGGAAAACCGCGTGCTGGGCAGCGCGCTGATGGCCGCCGTGCGGGAGTGTGAAACTATCCGCCTCGCCGCGCCCCTGAGGGTGGAGCGGCTGGCGCCGGGGGCGGACCATATGGCGGTGGAGGCGGGTGAACAGACCTGCCGCGCCGCCCTGGCGGTGGTGGCGGAGGGTTCCGGTTCCGAGACCCTGAAGCAGCTCGGCATCCATACCCGGGTGACGGACTATCGCCAGTGCGCCCTGATTGCCAATATCGGCCTCGCCCGGCCCCACCGGGGTGTGGCCTACGAGCGTTTTACCGACCAGGGGCCCATGGCGCTGCTGCCGCTGCCGGATGCCGATGGCATGCACCGCGCGGCATTGGTGTGGACCTTGCCACCGGAGGAGGCCGAGCGTCTGTCCCGGGCCAGCGAGGCCGAATTTCTCGCCGCCCTGCAGGAGCGCTTCGGCCATCGTGCCGGCACCTTTCTGCGACGCGGCCAGTGCGCCATCCACCCCTTGCGGCTCAGCGTGGCGGAGGAGCAGGTGCGCAGCCATCTCGCGGTGGTGGGTAACGCCGCTCACTTCCTGCACCCGGTGGCGGGGCAGGGCTTTAACCTCGCCCTGCGGGATGTGGCGCGGCTGGTGGAGGCCATCTCTGGCGGACTCACCCGCGGCCAATCACCGGGCGACTTGGCGGTACTCGAGCATTATCTGGCGGGACAACTGGAGGACCAGCGGCGCACCATCCTGTTCAGCGACACCCTGCCGCGGCTGTTCGCCGCCGGGGGGGCCGTGCCGGTGACCCTGCGCAACGCCGGGCTTATCACCCTCGACCTGGTGCCGGGGCTGCGACGGGATTTCGCCCGCTTCGGCGCGGGGCTTGCCAGCCGCGCCGCGCGGCTGCCCCTGTGAGGGGGGAGACACCATGACGGACAGTCAACGCTTCGATGTTTTGATCGCCGGGGGTGGCCTGGTGGGCGCCGCCCTGGCGGTATTCCTGGGCCGCCTGCCCGCCGCGCGGGATCTCGCCATCGCCGTGGTGGAGGCCAGGCCCTTCAGCGCCGATCTCAAGGGCGAGCTGTTCGACCCCCGGGTGGTGGCCCTGGCGGAAGCGTCCCGGCTCAAACTGGAGGAAGCGGGCATCTGGAGCGACGATCTCGCCGCCCGCGCCTGCCCCTACCTGCGCATGGAGGTGCGCGACAGCGCCGGCACCGGCGCCGTGCACTTCGACTGCGCCGATATCCACCGCCCGGATTTGGGGCATATCGTCGAGAACGCCGCCCTGCTGGAGCCGCTGCACCGCGCCATCGAGGCCATGGCCAATGTCCGGTTCATTTATGGTTCCATCAGCGATGTCGAACGACCCCTGGAGGGTGGCGAGCCGACCCTGGTGCTGGCGGATGGCGCGCGGCTGAGCGCCCCCCTGGTGGTGGCCGCCGATGGTGGCAATTCCCGGGTGCGGGAGCGCTGCGGCTTCGCGGTGCGGGAGTGGGATTACGGCCACAGCGCCATCGTCGCCACGGTGCGCGGCGAGCGCCCCCACGATTTTGTCGCCCGCCAGTGGTTCACCGAACACGGCCCCCTGGCGTTTCTGCCCCTGCGCACCCCGGACGGGGACTGCCGCCATGTGTCCATCGTCTGGTCCCAGCACCACGGCGAGGCCGAGCGGCTGATGGCCCTCGACGACGCGGCCTTTTGCGGCGAACTGACCCGCGCCAGCGAATCTTGCCTCGGCGAAGCGGCCTGGGTGTCGCGGCGCTTCGCCTTTCCACTCCGCCAGCGCCACGCCGTGGACTACGCGCAGCCGGGCGTGGTCCTGGTGGGGGACGCCGCCCACACCATCCACCCCCTGGCGGGGCAGGGGGTCAACCTCGGTTTTGCCGACGCCGCCACCTTGGCGGAGGAAGTGGGCCGCGCCCTGGAGCGCGGGCTGGGGGTGGGCCACCTGTCCGCCCTGGAGCGCTACCAGCGTCGCCGCAAGCCCGATAACCTGGCGATGATGGCGGCCATGGAGGCGTTCAAGCGATTGTTCGACGGCGGCCCCCCCCTGCTGCGGGTGCTGCGCAACGACGGCATGAAGCTGGTGGATCGTCTGGGGCCGGTGAAGAACCGGATTATTCGCAGTGCGATGGGTTTGTAGCGACAGACTAGAGGCTTTGTAGTTTATGCAACAAGATGCTCTAGAGTGGCCATTTCAGTGTTGTAGAAGTTCAACGCGTGTTCTCTGGCAGTGTCCTCAAGCTTGGATATCTACATCTGGAAGTGGAACAAACCAACTTGAGGCTTCAGCCAACGCACGCTTCTGCCTGCGTGTAAATTTATTTGGTTGTGCTTCTGATCCCCAGACTTCCCCATGGTAAGGATTATCTTCAACGCCTGGGACATTCATGATTGGATCATAGCCAACTCTGAGTTCAACACTGCGAACTGATTGAGCAGTGAAGCAGACCGATCCAGTAAAAACAGGTGTTGTCACAAATTCAGCTGCGTCAAGGCCATCATTCTCAATCAAGTTCAGGAGGTCAACTGACATCCCCCCGTTGGGGCCAGAGGATGTCGAGAAAAGTTTCGACGATGTTCGTTTCCTGCCTGTAATTTCATCGAAAACCACATGCTGCTCCGGGTTTACGCGCCGAATTATCATGTCCTCGTTTTCAATTTGTATTTCATCGTAAGGTATTACTCTCATGCCAATTACACATTGTTCCTTTCTATGAGTTCCGCACCATCTGCGAGGGCACTTATCCAATCAGTAATTTCAGAAAAATCATTTTGTACCTGAATGACATTTTCTTCGCCAGTCTGGCGATTTATTCGTGTGGCGACAACATTTTGAACATCAAGGACATCCAGCTCAACATCAAGCATGTTTCTATGCCATTCAACTTGTAAACTACCGTCACTTCCAGGGACGAGGTATGGCGCTGGCACACCATCCTGACAAAGACGCTCTAACATGTTGGCAACGAAATTTGCACATTGGAATGTAACCGGCTGGCCATTGTAACCATCCCACCCAACAGGTAAAGCCGTCAGTTCATCAAGTCGCTTTCTAAGTTGCTCGAACCAGCTAGAGCATGATTGTTGAATAATCACGCGGTGGCTCGTGAAAGTTGAAGTTGTATTTCTAATTTCATCCGCACATGTAGGTCGGCGATTACCTTGAAAAGCCGTGCTCTGTTGTATGGCGTTCATGATTTTTTCTTCCAAAAAATGTGGGCATAATCAGTAGTCAATTCATCGAAACGAGTAACTATCTTTTCGCGCCCTGTACGAATAAAGTTCATTGCCGATACGATATCGTTACCAGAAGGTTTTCCTCGAAAGCTAAGTGTAAATCTAAATGCTTTTCCTTTTCCATTCGTTGTAATAACAGACTGAAGCTCATGAGTTAAGCGAGCAAAAGGTTTTCCATTTTGGGCATTAACTATCTCATTGAAAGCAAGGTTGAGCGATTCAGAGTGAATGGTATTGAGATCCAGAAAACGAAACCACTGTCCAGATTGCGCGTAATTGTCAATGGGCACTATATTTATATAAGAGACCTCAGATTGATTAATATCTAACACAACTCCAAGCGAAGCTGAAAAAAAATTTTGAAGGTCATTTAAATATTTCTCGTACGAGCGTGAAATCTCTTCAAACCTCGGATAGCCTTGACCATTTGGACGCTTACGCCAATTGAGCAATAGTCGATCATCTTGAAATTGTATTAAATGATTTTGATCTTCTGAAATGAACCATATGCGGCCACGCAGTGGTGCGGGGCCGAATCGTAGCTGCATACTTGGTTGAGGGTTGGCTCCGCCAAAAGTTTCAAATGACGGTTCAAGCGGCGGCTTATCCTCGGAGTTAGGGAACTGGTCTTTGAATAGGCCCCATACTTCTCCTGCTAAGACAGAGGAATAGCCAGTAGGAGTCGAAAATTGGACACCCAAAACAACCTCTTCTAATGGAGGTGAATCAAAGTCTGGGAGATATGTTGGTCTTGCCATAAATCGAAGAGTTTCCCTGTTCTAACGATTTCAACTATAAGTTTTGAATTGCAAATACCACAGCTGGGCTACCAAATTAGGGCACATTCCGCAGCTAAAAGGTATGCGCGTGGATATAGTGTTCATTCTAACCAGTCTGATCCAGCGGTTGTCAACTGACAGCAATCAGTCTCCTTTAGGCCCATCTTATTATTGTAAATGACACCTTCGGGCTTGTCGCGGTTTTGCCTTGAAATAGAATCGTGAGCATTCTCGGCTTCTCAGCTGTGACCCTCATGACTGGATGATTACGTCAATCGCTACTCTGTCCTCACTTGTCGGCAGTATAGACCTAACTCAATGGTCTTGATACTGGCGGGTGGGAACCTGTTGGAGGCGTGTGGCGTAACCCGGTAAATAGGAAAAGTCTCGGGTAGGTCTCGGGTAGGAGGTTAGCCATTTACAGACAACCTGCTAGAATTCGCCCTTCCTCTCAAGAGGCCCGTCCATGGGACAGCGCACGCCCCTTTTTCATCGCCACCAGGCCCTCGGCGCCAAGATCGTCGATTTCGGCGGCTGGGACATGCCCCTCCACTACGGCTCCCAGATCGACGAGCACCACCGGGTGCGCAACCACGCCGGCGTCTTCGATGTCAGCCATATGCGGGTACTGGATGTGTCCGGCGCCGAGGCCAGGGACTTTCTGCGCCATCTGCTGGCCAACGATGTGGCCAAGTTGGCGACACCGGGCAAGGCGCTGTATTCGGCGATGCTCAATCCCCGGGGCGGGGTCATCGATGACCTGATCGTCTACTGGCTTGGCGATGATCGCTACCGCTTGGTGGTCAACGCCGGCACCGCCGACAAGGACCT
>JBJHDJ010000216.1:0-5243 GCA_050486485.1 Porticoccaceae bacterium | reverse complement strand
GGAGAGTTTTCGAGACACGCCGTAAACCCGTCCCTGGGGGCTCGACGGCGCCATCCCTGGCGCCGACGGTCTCGAAAACTCTCCCCCGGGACACCGCCCTACTACCGTAGAGGGGCTTAAGTCAGTGCCATTCTCCCTATAGCAGCTTGTGCAAGACCTGCCCTGTGCACTGTGTGTCGTTGGCGTGACGCATGGATCCATGCACCGGGCGATCTTGGCGTCAGACGTCAGACGTCAGACGTCAGACGTCAGACGTCAGACATCAGTCGTCAGACCGAATGCTTCCACAGGTAGACCCTATATTCGACGCCTGTGTAATAGAGGTACCCTTCAAGCGCTAGCCATTTTTTACACCGGCGTCATCCCCCGCTTTTTCTTCCTTGAACTTCCCGTAGCCATCACCCTTGTCGAGGGTGCCGAACAGCCAATCGTAGAACAGCGAGATGGTGGCGTAGTTGCCGCCGGTGAATTTGGCGTGGTGCACATGGTGCATGTAGGACATGTAGTTGAGGTACTTGAAGGGGAAACGGTCCTCCTCCATCAGATCATGGTTGTGCTGGTTGATCTCCGAGAAGGCCACCATGGAGATGACGATGGTGGCGACATGAAAGCCACCCATCAGCAGGCCCAGTACGCCGATGCTGGCGCCGTAGAGGGCGATGCCGATGCAGGTTTCAATGGGGTTCAGGTAATTGGAATCCATGCGGCAGGGGTTTTTTTGCTGGTGGTGCACGGCGTGTACCCAAACCAGCGGCCCCCCCAGCACGCCGTTGTTGTGGAACACGAAGCGGTGCACCAGATAATAAAAAAAGTCGTAGAACATGAGGATGATGAAGACATCCAGCAGCACGCGCCACCAGGGCTGTGACTCCAGGGTCAGCACGAACGGCAGGATAAGGACGAACACCCCCAGTTGGGTGAGAAGCCCCCAGAACTTGCTGCGCCGCTGGATGCCGGGGTAGTAGCTGCGCTTGACCCGCTCCATGGCCGCCTCACGGTTGAGATCCCGGGTCTTGCCCAGGGCGGGTATCAGCGGCAGCAACAGTCTGCCGGCGACACTGATGGCAATGACCCCGAGCAGGGCATACAGGGACAGTTGCCAGTGATAGTGTTGCAGGATCGAGGAAAGCAGGGATGTGTCCATCATGAGTCACCTTTGGTCGAAAGCAGTAGTTGATGGGCCAGGGCACGGGCGCCGCCGTCCCCCAGTTCCAAGAGGAGTTGTTGGCAAAGTTGCCGGATTCTCGAGGCGGACACCTGTTCCGTGTCGAGGTGGCCCGCCACTTCGATGTGGAGGGCGGCCAGGGTGTCTTCGAGAATGCCGAAGGCCTCGTCCCCGAGAATGCCCCTGAACGATGCCTCAAGGGCTGTCACGCTGGCCCGGGATGACGCCAGCAGGTGTTCCCCCTGGGGTGTCAGTCGCAGGATCACCTGGCGCCCGTCGTCGGGGTCCGGGTCGCGGCGAATGTAGTCCAGTTGTTCCAGTTCCGAGGCGATGGCGGCGATGGCCTGCTTGCTGACCCCCACCACCCTGGCGATATGCTGGATGCGGCCTCCATCGGGAATGACGAGGCTCAGCACCTGGCTGAAATTGGGCTTCAACCCTTCGAATCCCTGGCGGCCCAGGGATTCGATCAGCGCCTGGTAACAGTGGTTGCTGAGCTTGAGCAGCAGCAGGTTGAGGGTGCCGCCGGGCCTTTCCCGCAGGGTATCCAGGGTGCGGTAGGGGGACAGGTCGATGGCGAGCACGCGGCACAGCTTGTCGAGACTCTCCACCACCGCCAGCAACCTGTCCTGTCCCACGGTGTCGGCAAGCTGGTGCTGGATCTCCGTGGTGACGCGGTGACCGTCCCGCAGCAATTGCCGTCCCTTGTCGGTGAGCGACAGCAGCCTGGAACGGTTGTCCCGGGGGTTGGGGCGCCGCGCAACCAACCCCAGGCTTGCCAGCTCACCCAGGGTCTTGCTGCACGCCTGCTTGCTGATATTCAGCGCCCTGGCCAGGTCTCCCGGCGAGAGATCCTCCACCGCCAGGAGTGACATGAAGCCCTCGAAGCCCAGGCTGAGGCGGCCATAGCGATTGTCGCGGGACAACCTTTCCATGGAGGACTTCTGGACGAAATGGGCCAAGGCCATCAGGTGGGCGGTCAGCCCGGTGGTGATGGTCCATTGGAAGTCCCTGGCGCTGGCGTGGGTGTTCATGGGGGATAATGGTAATTATTGATTGTCGGGTTTGTCAATCTATTGGTACTAATTGGGCGGGAGGGGGGAAAGTGGTTATCAGTTTTCAGTTTTCAGTTATCAGTTATCAGTTATCAGTTATCAGTTATCAGTTTTCAGTTATCAGGAGGGTTAGCCCGCTTCGCGGGCTTGGTGAGCGTCGTGGAGCACGGAGATCATCTGGTCCTCGGCGATGAAGCGGGTGGCGAGGGCTTCCCCCAGTTCCGAGAGATCCGCGGCGAGCCGCGACACGCCGGGGGATTTTTCGTATTTTTCGTCGAAGTCCAAAGCCTTGACGGTGCTGGGCTCGATGACCTGGAGCAGCTTGGCCCCCAGTTGAATGCCCGTTTCGTCGTTGAACTCGCGGCCTTCCTCCAGCAGTTTCTGGAAGAACTCGAAGTGTCCGGCCGAGACATAGTCGATAAGAATGGCGCGAAAGCTCCCCAGCCGGCGGATCAACTGGGGATCGTTGTCGCGGAAATCGTGATCGGAGGCGAAATCCGTGAGTTGCACGATGAGTTGGTGCCTCTCTTCCAGCCAACGGTCGATGGCCTGGTCGAACCCCTTCCAGCGCTTAAGTGCTTCGTTAGACAGTCTCAGCATGGTACTTCCACCGGGTTTGAAGTTCCCAGCCTATTGAACTGTGGGCCGATGTGCAATCGGTATCGCTCGGTGGTCCATCGCCACCGTCCGGTTTGATTGCACCCCACCATATGGGGGAGAATTCCGCACGCCTGACCGCGGGTACTTGCCCATCCCGGGCCAGTCCTGGTGGCGCCGGCACTGCCAGGGAGCAACGCTTGCTCGGTTTCAGTGACGGGCATTGCCAGGAAATGCACATAGCCAGGAGTCGACGACAGCCATGACAGACGCAGACCGCAGTTATCTCCACAAGCCGGTACTGGTGACCGGCGCCAGTGGTTTCGTGGGCAGCCATATCACCCGATGCCTGGTGCGGGAGGGCCGCCAGGTGCGGGTGATGCTGCGCAAGACCAGTAACAGGGCCGCCCTGGAGGGGATGCCGGTGGAAATTTTCCACGGCGATGTGCTGGACCCGGACTCCCTGCGGGCGGCCATGGAGGGCTGCGGCACCGTGTTCTACAGTGTGGTGGACCCCCGCTTCTGGCTCACGGATCCCACGCCCATCTATCGCAACAATGTCGACGGGCTGGTGAATGCCATGGATGTGGCGCTGGCCTGTGGCATCGAGCGTTTTATCTTTACCAGCAGCATGGGGACCCTGGGGTTCAATCCAGACGGGCCCGTCACCGAGGATATCCCCTTCAACTGGGAAGACCGGGCGCCCCCCTACATCCTCGCCCGCAAGCTGGCGGAGGACAAGCTGTTGGAATACTGCCGCGACCGTGGCCTGCCCGGCGTGGCCCTGTGCGTGGCCAACACCTATGGTCCCCAGGACTACCAGCCCACGCCCCACAACGGCATGTTGTGGGAGGTGGCTTCCGGCAAGGTAAGGTTCACTCTGGACGCCGCCGCCCCCAGCGTCGATATCCGCGATGTCGCCGAGGCGGCGCTACTGGCGGAAACCCGCGGGCGCGCCGGGGAGCGCTATATCATCGCCAATGAATACATCAGCAACCGGGATTTCTTTACCCTGGCCACCGGCGAGATGGGCAACAAGCCCCCCAAGGTGCTTCCCCTGGGGGTGGCCCATGTCGTCGCCTGGGTCGCCGAGCGGATTTTCAAGCTGATGGGCAAGAAGGATTACCTGCTGAGCACCGACGCGGTGTTTCTGTCCAACGCCTTCAAGGCGCTGGACAATGGCAAGGCGCGCCGCGAGCTGGGCTGGAATCCACGCCCGGTCGCCGAGACCATTCGCGATGGCGTGGCCTGGTTTGCCGAGCGACACGGCGTGGCGCAGGGCAAGTGACCGTCTTGTTGGTCCTGGAGTCGGCCCAGCCATCGGCGCTGGACGGACCTGAACGATGAGTGGCGCACCCCCGGAGGGCTTCTATATCGTCGCCCGCGAGGCCGGCGCCGAGCACCCGTCCCTGCCTGCCTGGGCGAACTGGGCGCGCAACCCCGCGGGTTTGGCGGAAAACCATTCCCCCGACAGGGTGGTACGCCGCGAGGTGGACGGGGTGCCGGCGGCCTTTCAACTGCTGAATGTGCTGACCGCCGAGGAATGCCGGCGCCTGATCGCGTTGAGCGAGAGCCTGGGCTACCTCGAGGACGCCGCCGTGTCCCTGCCCCGGGAAATTCGCCACAACGACAATGTGGTGTGGGTGGTGGACGAGGACACCGACCGCATCATCTGGCAACGGGTGGCCCACCTGGTGGCGCGTGACACGGCGGTGCACGGGGGCCGCGAGCCCCTCGGTCTCAATGCCCGGTTTCGTTTCTACCGCTATGGGCCCGGAGACTTTTTCAAATTTCACACCGATGGGGGCTGGCCCGGCAGTCGGGTGGTGGATGGCCGGCTGGTGACAAACGCCTATCCCGACCGCTTCAGCCTGATGACTTTCCTGATACTGCTCAATGACGACTTCGAGGGCGGCGCCACCCGCTTCCGGGTCAATGCCGCCGACCCGACCCAGCCGGCGAAATACTACAACGAGGTGCGCGAGGTGGATGTGCGCACCCCCGCCGGGGGTGTGCTGTGCTTCCCCCACGGCATGCACCCGTTGCACTGCGTGCACAGTGGCGAAACCATCCTGCGGGGCGTCAAGTACATTATCCGCACGGATGTATTGTTCGAGCTTTGAGGTGCCCTAGGGCGGGCACGAATGCGTCCCCTTTCAGCGGGTCGGCCTGCCGGTCTTTTTCGCCCAGCCGACCAGACCTGACCCCCTGATTGACCACTGAATGACCTGTCAATGCCGCTCGGTTTCCAGTCCCAATTCCCCCCACATCCAGGTGAAATCGTAGGCGCCGCCACCGGCGCGATTGGCCCGTTTGGCTTCATGATTCTCCAGAAGTTTCAGCCAGTCGATAACCATCGACCGGCCCTCTGGAGTGGCAACTGCCTCCCGGGGTGACCTGTTACCCAAGGCAGGGATGGCTTGCGA
>JBJHDJ010000215.1:0-5245 GCA_050486485.1 Porticoccaceae bacterium | reverse complement strand
GGCCCGCCACCTCGCAGAAATTGGGCCAGTACCTGTCCGACTGCAACATGCACAGGGCCAGGAAACGATTGTCCTTGGTGCGGTAGTTGTAGGACAGGACATTCGCCGGCCGCTCCGGGCGCGGGCGTGGAAACCGCTCAACCTTTTCCAGGGTGGACTGGGCGATGGTGCGCTGCATCGACCACATGGCGGCCCCCAGCAGCGACACATCGATCTCGCTGCCCTGGCCGGAACGGGTGCGGCCATAGAGGGCGGCGCAGATGGCGCCCGCCAGCATGGAACCGCTCAGGGTATCGCCAAAGGCGGGGCCCGGCGGTCCTACCGGCTGCTCCGCGTCGAATTCGGTGAGTGACGAGGAAACACCGCCCCTGGCCCAGAAGGTGATGGCGTCGTAACCGCCCTTCTCGGACTCGGGGCCGGATGGCCCCAGGGCGCTGCCGCTGGCGTAGATAAGGTTGGGAAAACGCCCGCGCAGGGTGGCGGCATCGATCTCCATGGCCCGCCGTGCCGGTGGCAACAGATTGGTCAGGAAGACATCGGCATCCGCCAGCAGCTTCATCAACACCTCGCGACCGGCCTGCTGCTTGAGATCCAGGGTGATGGAGCGCTTGCCGCGGTTGTAGGCCTCCCAGGAAAGGTCCACCGCGGATTGCTCGGTGCCAAGGTCGGTATGCAGTCCTCGCAGGGGATCTCCGGAGGGGGGCTCGATCTTGATGACATCCGCCCCCAGGTCGGCGAGTATCCCCCCGGCCGAGGGTACAAAGGCCCACATGGCCACTTCGATGATTTTCACCCCTTCGAGCGGTTTGTTCATTGGCGTCAATCCCCTTGTCTGTTTGTCGCCTGGCGGGCCGTGCCCGCTTGTCCGGCATGCCCTGTGTCGTCGGCATGCCAACCATGTCCTTTCGGGTCGATTCGCGCCCAGGAGGTCATGCGTTGAGCCCCCCGTTGACACTGATGACCTGTCCGGTCATGCGTCTCGCGCCATCGCCGCACAGAAACAGCACCAGGGGCGCGATGTCCGCGGGGGTTGGCAGCCCCAGCCCCGCCCGCTTGCGGGCCTTCTCCAGCCGCTCCGGCCGGGTTGCGGCAAGCCGCTCCGCGGTGGTGGTGTCCTCCACGAAACTGGGGGAAACGCAGTGCACCCTGACACCATCGCGGGCGATGTCCATGGCGAGATTGCGGACGAAGCCAACGGTGGCCGCGCGCATCGCGCCTATCAGGGTTTGCCCCGGGGCGGCAAACAGCCCCGCGTCGGAAGCGAAAGCCACCAGGCATCCACGGCTGTCCCTGAGCCAGGGCAGCGCGGCGTGGGCCAGCCACTCCAGAGAGACGATGGACAGTTCCGCCAGGGGCAGGTAGGCCGCCGGCTCCGTGTCTTCGAAACCACCGACGATACGCCCCTCGGCGGGTCCAGTGACCAGGCAGTCCACCACCGCGTCCAGGCGACCAAACCGCTGCCCGGCGGCGTCCACCAGGTCCGTCACGGCCTGGCGTCCAGCGCGGATATCGGCGCTGATGCCCTCCACCGTTGCCTGTGGCTGCGCGGCGACCAGGGATTCGACCCGCTGCCGCAGGACCGCGTCGTCGCGCCCGTGCAGCACCACCCGCCAGCCAGCCGCCAGCGCCTGGCGGGCGATCTCGCCGCCGATGGAGCCGCTGCCTCCGGTGATCAGCATCACCGGCCGGATAGGGTCGGTCATTTGCCGAGGATGATCCCCGCGGTGAGACCGCCGTCCACCGGCAGGTTGACTCCGGTGATGTTGGAGGCCAGGTCCGAGGCCAGGAACAGCGCCGCGCTGGCGCACTCCTCGGGCTCCACGGGCCGGCCCAGGGGATGGTTGTTGGCCATGCTCTGGCGGACCATTTCATTCTCCCCCATGCCGACGCCGATAAAGTTCGTCGGCATGCCACCGGGACACACGGAGTTGACGCGAATGCCCCGTCCCGCCACTTCCAGGGCGAGGGTGCGGGTGGCGATGGTGACGGCGCCCTTGGTGGAGCCGTAAATCACGCCACCGTAACCCATCAGGCCGGAAACCGAGGCGGTGTTGACGATGACGCCGCCACCCCCCTGCCTGTCGAACTGGCGGATGGCGGCCTGGCAGCCGTACAGCACGCCCTTGACATTCACCGATTGCAGCCGGTCGATATCCGCCTCGCTGGCATCGAGGAACGATTTGAGGGGTTTGCCCGGCTCCGGCCTGATGGTGATGCCGGCATTGTTGTACATGATATCCAGCCTGCCGAAGGCCACCACCGCCTCGCCGACCGCGGCTTCCACGGACTGGGCGTCGGTGACATCGCAGAGCACGGCGATGGCCTCGCCGCCCTGTTCGCCCACCAGCCTGGCCGTCTCCCGGGCCGCGGGCAGATCCACATCCGCGGCCACCACCCGGGCGCCATGCTCGGCGAACAGCACACAGGCGGCGCGCCCAACGCCGGAGCCGGCGCCGGTCACCACGGCAATTTTTCCTTCCACAAGACCTTTCATTATTGTCAACCTCCAAGATTCAGACAGGTCACCTGCTGGTACAGGCGGATTCCCTCGATGCCGCGCTCGCGGCCCAATCCACTCATGCGCTGCCCCCCCGAGGAGGCATAGGCGCTGAACACGCCGGTATTGACCTGCACCGTGCCACTGCGGATGCGGCAAGCCACATCGAGAGCCTGGCGGCGGTCCTCGCCGAAGACATAACCTGACAGGCCAAAATTCGAAGCGTTGGCCATCGCCACGGCGTGGTCGACATCCCGGTAACCGATGACGGAAACCACAGGCCCGAAAATTTCCTCCTGGGCCGCCGGGTTGTCGTTGTCCGGCAGGTCCAGCAGGGTGGGCTCGAAGAAATAGCCGCGGTCCAGGTGTTGGGGCCGCTTGCCCCCGGTGACCACGCGCCCGCCGTGCCGCTGGGCCGCGGCGACGAATTTTTCGCAGCGCTCCACCGCGGCGGCATTGATCACCGGGCCCATCTGGGTGGCGGGATCCGTCGAATGTCCCACCACGATGGATTTCAGGGCGGCGGCCATCTTCTCCAGCAACTCGGCCTTGCGTTCCTCGGGCACGAATACCCGCGTCCCCAGGGCGCAGCCTTGACCGGCGTGGGCCACGCAGACGATATAGGGCGCCGACACGGCTTTGTCGACCGCGTCCGGCAGAAAGATCTGCGCGGATTTGCCACCAAGTTCCAACTGCAAGCGCTTCATGGTGGGCGCCGCCTGCTCCATGACCATGGCGCCCACGGCACTGGAGCCGGTAAAGGCCACCATGTCCACCGCCGGGTGGGTGGTCATCAGCCGCGCCCCCTCGTGTCCACCCTCCAGCACCACATTGAGCACCCCCGGCGGCAATCCGGCCTCCTCGGCGGCCTCGGCGAAAAACAGGGCATTGAGGGGCGTCAGGGGATTGGGGCGCACCACCACCGTGTTGCCGGTGACCAGGGCCGGCAGCACTTTCCAGAACGCCGTGTAGAAGGGCACATTGTAGGCGCCGATGGCCGCCACCACGCCCACCGGGGTGTAGCGCCTCAGACTCTGCACCACTTGGCCCATGGGGGAAATCCGCTCCGCCAGGGGCAGTGGATTTTCCTCTATTTCCGGCAGGGACTGGTACATATCGAAAATCCCCTCGGCCTGGCGCAGAGGCGCGCTGACCTGGGCCATCATGGTGCCGGAGTGCGGGGGACAACCGCATTCCTCCACCACCACCCTGGCCAGCTCGTCGGCGCGCTTGCCGAGCGCCGCCATGAAACGGCGCAGGGCCGCCACCCGGTCCGCGGCTGGCAGATCCGACCAGCAACCGCTGTCAAAGGCCTTGCGCGCCGCGTCGATTGCCATTTCCACCTGGGCCAGGGAGGCTCCCGTCAGGGTGGTGATGACCTCGCCGGTCGAGGGGTTCTCGACGGCGAACGCCTGTCCATCGCCCGAAAGGAAGTTACCGTTGATGTATGCTCCGTGGGTTGTCATTATATTGTTCGCCATATTGACTCAAAGTTCTAATTTGAGATATTTTGATTTACCGATTAGCCACCTGTCAATGCCTTCTAAACACAATACCCCAGCGGGGGAGCGCCATCTGGCCATCGCCACGCATCATGCTCAGTCGTTCGACCCCCACGGCTGAAAGCCAATGGCGGCCGATCACCATCAGGGCACAGCGGATGAAGATAACAACCCTGCTGTTCCTCCACAGGAGCCTCCACAGGAGATAGTCATGCAAGAAGTCACCATAGTTCCCTCCATGCTGAAAGAAATTTCGGCGGACATTCCCGATACCCTGGAAGGCGCCCTCGACCCAGGCTGGCTCTCCAATGCCCTCGGGCATCTCAGTGGCGGCGCCGCGATCCGCACGGTGGAACTGTCGGAGGTCATCAAGGCCATGGCCGCCAAGGTGCGTATCGCCGTCACCTTCGAAAACGCGCCGGACAAGGTCTACCACCTGTGCATCAAGGGGTTTCTCGACCACGACCTGGGGGCTGGCGCCGGTGGACTCACCACCCTGAGGGAATCCAGCTTTTATGCCGAGATCGCACCCCACACCGGCATGTGCACCCCCCCCTGCGCCGCCGTGGTGACCGACCGCAAAAACAGTCGGGCCATTCTCGTGATGGCGGACATGATCGCCACCGGCACCCACTTCTACAATGCTCTCGAACCCCTTACCGTGGATCAGGCCGCCCAGACCCTGGAGCAACTGGCGCGCCTGCACGCCCATCCCGAGCTTCTCGAAGGAAGGAACTGGGTGCCCTGCCGCCTGGACGAGATCGTCCATGGGCAGCCATTCATCACCTGGGAGCAGATCCAGGCACTGATGCATGACGAGAGACGGGGCAACCTGCCCGACCCCATCGTCGACGCCTCACTGCTCAAGGGCGCCATGGAGGCCCTGGCGGCATGGGGTCAGTCTGTACCGCACACCATCCTCCACGGCGACAGCCACCCGGGCAATGTCTACCGCACCCGGGAGGGTGAGATGGGCTTCACCGACTGGCAGCTGGTGCAGCGCGGGCACTGGTCCCTGGATGTCGCCTACCATATCGCCTCGGTTCTGCCCGTGGAGGTGGCGGAGCGGGAAGAGAGGCATTTGCTGGACCACTACCTGCAGGCCGTGCAAGGCCATGGCGGGCCAGCCACCAACCGGGAGGATGCCTGGCGGGACTACCGCCGCGCCCCGGTGTACGGCTACTACCACTGGGCCATTACCCGCAGGGTCCATCCACCCATCACCCACCAAGCCTGTGGCCGGTTG
>JBJHDJ010000214.1:0-5247 GCA_050486485.1 Porticoccaceae bacterium | reverse complement strand
CATCTGCCCGGAGCCGAGCACCAGGTTCGCGCCCTCGGCCTTGCCGCCCTCGAACTCCTCGCCGTTGTGGCGGCCGGTGTAGTCGAGCTTCACCTGGTCGCCATCCTGGGCGGCGCGCTCCACCAGCCCCCAGCTGGCATTCTGACCGCGCAACACCTCGATCATCTTGTCCACATCGGCATCGGTCACTTCCGCCACTGGCTTGACCACGGACAGGGTGGCGAAGTCCTGCAATTCCACCTCGGGATAGACCTCGAAACTGGCGACAAACTCCAGATCCTTGCCCGGTTCGTCGGTCAGGGAGTCAATGCTGGGCTGGCCGGCGGGGCGGATGTTTTCCTGGGACAGTGCATCCTGGAAACTCTTGCTGACCACCTCGCCAATGACCTCCTGGCGAACCCCTGCGCCAAAGCGCTGGCGCACCACCTTGAACGGTACCTTGCCGGGCCGGAACCCATTGAGGCGCACGGTGCCTGCTGCCTTCTGTAGGCGGGCAGTCACCTCCTTGTCCACCTGCTCGGCGGGCACCCCGATGGTCATCCGCCGCTCGAGGCCGGATACTGTTTCAATGGAAACCTGCATGAATTTTCCTCACCTGTCTCTTTCGGAAGTCTGTATGAATCTGGTGCGAGAGGGGAGACTCGAACTCCCACAGGTTGCCCCACTGGAACCTAAATCCAGCGCGTCTACCAGTTCCGCCACTCTCGCCTCAAGGGCCTACCGGCCAAGGGGCTGCCGGGTAAAGGGGGGCGATTTTGCCACAGGGGGGGACACCGGGCAACCGCGATCGACGCCTGGGAAACAGCCGGGATCAGGGGATCACGGGCAGGCAAATCAGCAACACCGCGCGTTCGTCGCTCGCCGTCAGGGTCTGGCTGGCCGCCCCCCGGGGAATCAGCAAGGCCTGCTCGGGGCGACAGCGGCGAGCCCCGACACTGGGCCGTCCCTCGACCACCATCACCAGGGCGTAGTGATCCACAGCCAGCCCCCTTTGCTCCCCGGGGGACAGTGTCAGGCGCAACACTTCGAAATCACTGAAACGCACCACCCGTTCGACAATCTGCCCGCCGGCCTCGTCGATGACCTCGAGGGGCTCTAGAACGCCGGCATCGAGGCTCATCAGCTCCACGGCCCGCTCCGTGTCCCAGTGGTCCTGGGTGAGCACCTTCTGGGCAAAGGAGAGAATCTGTCGCTCGTATACCGGCGTCTGGAATTCCACCGTGCGCACCCCATGCTGCAGGGCGTGGGGGGTTAGACAGGGCACCTTCACCACATCGCCGACCCGCAGGGGAAGCATATGGGTGAAGCGGTTCATGGCGGCGCGGCATTGCCGCTCCCTGGCGACAAGATCCTCGGGCACGGTGTCCAGCCACCGTCGCAAGGTCTCCGCGTCCACCGGCTCCCGCGGGGGGATGCCCTCCACAAGACGCAGCCCGTCACAATGCCGGTCAATGGCGCGGCGCACCACTTCGTAGTCCGCCACCGCCTGGCGGAAGGCCTGGCGGAAATCGCCATCGCTGGGGTATTGGCCCCGCACTGCCTGGTCAAACCCGAAGCGGATGCCCCCTTCGCCATTCGGCCAGGCCAGCGGATCCACCCGGGTCACTACATAGACTTCCCGTTTCTGCTCGTGGAGTTCGAAATAAAGGTCGCCGAACACCTCCTCGGGCAGTGGATCGAGAATCTTGAGAAGCGCCGGCTCTCGGACATCGGGAGCCAGCAGCTGCTCCGCGGACAGGGCCAGCAACCACGGCAGGGGGATGGACCAGCGACCATCCCCCACCCGGGACTGACCCCGCTTTTCGATGCCGGTATACCAAATTTCCTGCCCCCAGGGCTTGGCGATGCACACTGGTTCTAGCGGCCAGGGGCCCCACAGGTCGATGACCGGAGCCTCCAACAGAGCGCCGAGCTCACCGAGGGCCTGGACATCCAGGGTATGGGCCGCCAGCCACTCCCGCGCCTGCGCCACCCGCGCGGTGACCACCACACGGGGGCCGTCGACGGCGCGAGCATGCACCGCCAGTAGCGCCACCCGCGGGGATTCATCGCGGAAGGTTTCCACGCACTCGAACGGCACGGCGCCGCAACTTTCGCTGGCACGGATGCGCTCCAGGGGCGTCAGGGGCAATGTCGTGGCTGTGGTCATGGGCAGCGAAGCTGGCTGTCGAGGGCTGGCGCCAGTTTAGCAAACGGATACCGGCCCACAAATAAGCGCCACAAGGTATTGACTTTATTTGGCGAAACCCTTGACCTGCTCAGTGAACCTGTACCTATAATAAAGCCCCTGAACAATAAACCGGAGCCACTGACCATGATTAACCTGAAAACCGTTGCCACAATGATCTCCGTCTCCGCGCTCTCCCTGGCACTTGTCGGCTGTGGTCGCGAAGACGCGAGCCCCGCTGACCAGGCCGTTGAATCCGCCGCGGAGGCCATGGAGCACGCCCAGGACGCCGCTACTGAAATGGCCGAAGACGCGGAAGCCGCCGCCCAGGACACCTGGGAGCGCGCCTCTGAATCCGCCGAGGACGCCTGGGAAGCCACCCGTGACGCCGCGGATGATGCCTGGGGCACCGCCGAGGACGCCTACGAGGACGCCGAGGACGCTGTTGAGGATGCCTACGAGGACGCCGAGGAAGCCGCCGAGGAGATCACACAGTAAAGGCTGTCACCGCTGCTACCATGTACACAAAAAAACCAGGGTTTCCCCTGGTTTTTTTGTGGCTCGCCATTCGCGGCGTGAGCGGCGTTCAGGAATAGAATCCAGCGCCATTCGCCGCCATCTGGCGCATCGACCCAGTGGGCACATAGAGACCGCCCAGGTCAGCGTGGGCGTCGGCCATGGCGCACAGCGCCGCCATTCCCACCTCGTCCATCCAGCGGCACACGCCTCCGCGGAAACGGGGAAAGCCGATACCGTAGAGCACCGCCATATCCGCCTCCTCCGGGGAACCCACCACCTTCTCGTCCAGACAGCGAGCCATTTCCGTGGCCATCGGCACCATCATGCGGGCGATGATCTCGTCGTCGGAAAATGCCCGCGACGGAGCCACATGGGGGGCGAGCAGCTGACGGGTTTGCGGGTCGGGGGTCTTGCGCGGACGCCCTTTGTCATCCCGCTCGTAGCGGTAGAAGCCGACGCCGTTTTTCTGGCCAAACCGCTGATGCTGATACATCAGGTGGGACGCCTGCTGGAAATCCATGGCGAGGCGGTCCGGATAGCCGGCGGCCACCACATCGGCGGCGTGAACCGCCACATCGATACCCACCACATCCAGCAAATAGGCGGGTCCCATGGGCCAGCCCCAGGCCTCCATCACCCGGTCGACCTGCTCGAAATCCGCGCCGTCCCGCAGCAACAGATTGAACCCGGCGAAATAGGGAAACAGCACACGGTTGACAAGGAACCCGTTGCAATCGTTGACCACCACCGCCTTCTTGCCCATGGCCAGCACATGGGCGACGGCCCGGGACACGGTCTCGTCGGAGGTTTCCTTGCCGCGCACCACTTCCACCAGGGGCATGGCATGCACCGGATTGAAGAAGTGCAGGCCACAGAAGTTCCCCGGTCGCCGCAGGGCCGTGGCGATGGAAGAGATCAGAATCGACGAGGTATTGGATGCGAGCACGGCGTTGTCCGCGGCCAGGTCTTCCACCTCCGCGAGCACCACTTTCTTGACGGCTTCCTTTTCAACCACGGCCTCGATCACCATGTCGCACTGGCCGATGTCGGCATAATCCAGGGTCGGCTCGATGCGCGCCAATACTTCGTCGGCGGCTTCAGGCTTCATGGCGCCGCGTTGCACACGCTTATCCAACAGTGAACGCGCTTCGCGCATACCCAGGTCCAATGCCTCCTGATTGATATCCTTCATCAGCACGGAAAAGCCCTTGAGGGCATTCTGGAAAGCAATGCCGCCACCCATGATACCGGCGCCAAGCACCGCCACCCGCGTGGCGGGCCCGGGGCTTCCCGAGGCATACTTTCGGGCCACGGCGGCGAGTTTCTGGTCACCGAGGAAATTGCCAATCAGGGCGCGTGCCTGGGCGCCGCGGGCCAGCTCGTGGAAGGCGTCAAACTCCACCTCCAGGGCCTGATCGCGGTTCAGACCATAGGCCCTGACCATGGCGTCGAGACCGGCCAGGGGCGCCGGGTAGTGGACCCCGGCCTTGCCGGCAACCTGTTCCCGCAGGGTGGCCACCTTGCTGGCGAATTCATCGTTTTCGGCGCCCGCGGCACCCTGCCTGGCGAGGCGGCGCTGGCGATAGTCCGCTTCGCCGGACACACAGCGCTTGAGCAGCGACAGGGCGGCATCCCGCAACGCATCCGGTTCCACCACCTCGTCCACCATGCCAGCGGCCAGCGCATCCCCGGCGCGATACTGGGCACCGGAGGTTACCCATTCCACCGCCTTCTCGAACGGGGCGATTCGCGGCGCCCGCACGGTGCCCCCCCAGCCCGGCAGAATCCCCAGTCCCACTTCGGGAAACCCTACCTGCGCAACCGTGGACATAACCCGGAAGTCGCAAGCCAGGCAAAATTCGAAGCCGCCCCCCAGGGCAAAGCCGTTGATGGCCACGACGACGGGATACGGTAGTGCCTCGAAGCGGTTGAAATTAGTGTTGTTGGCGCCGAGAAAAGCCTTCATATCCTCGCGGCTGGCGCTGAACGCCTCGCCAAATTCGGTGATATCGGCCCCCACCACAAAGACATTCTTGCCACTGGTGACCAGCAAGCCGCTCACCGATGGCGTCTGCTCCAGGACATCCAGCGCGGCGGACAGCTCCGCCACCGCTGCCCGGTTGAACACATTGACGGACTTTTCGCTGTTGTCGAATCGCAGCTCCACCAAACCGGAGTCGATCTCGCTGAGACTGAGTGTCTTGCCCTGGTACATGGAATTCCTCTGTGGCTGTAAGTTGGCGAGTGGGGAATGTACCCGCCGCGACCGGCAATGACAACCGGCGATTGCCGGGTCAGGGCTTGCCAAACAGGATCACGCCCTCGCCGGGAAAACAGGGCTCCACCCCCCAGTGACGACCCAGCCAAAGAAAGGACTCGCGGGTGAAAAAGGCGATGTGGGTGGGGTCCCTCCGGTAGTACCAACGGGAGAAGTCCACCCCGTCATCCAGCACCGCGGTCATCAACCCCAGCCAGCCCCCGGGCTCCAGCAACGACCACAATTGATCCAACACTTGTCCCGGTCGCGACAGATGTTCCACCACCTCGGTGGCGGTGACGAA
>JBJHDJ010000213.1:0-5248 GCA_050486485.1 Porticoccaceae bacterium | reverse complement strand
CCAATTAATAGAGGTGCCCTTAATAGAGGTGCCCATTGGCGAGATATGGCGGTTGGGCTTGTCCCCGTCAGTTTTTCTCGACTTCTTCCATCGCCAGCCGCATCGGCTTGAAACCCAAGGCTAGAATCAGGGCTCCCAGGGGCGCGAAAATGGTGATGATAGTGCCCATGGCAAAGCCAATGGCTCGTGGTCCCTCGAAGAACTGGTCCGAGACAAAGGGAATCAGGATGGCCCCCACGGTGCCACCGACCAAGCCGGTGAGGGTGGTGAACACAGCCACGCTGGTGCCCCGCAGTTGATTGGGTGTCACCAGGCTGAGGGCGGTCATCGAACAGGTGGGCATGGAGGTCACCATGACATTGAACAGCCCAATCAGCACCAGAAAGACCCAGGGATTTAGGCTGGTGGTGGCAATCAACCCAGTTGGGACCGCCAATGTCAGGCACCCGGCGAACCAGCGCAATTGCGCATCCCGGTAGCCGCGGCGGTACATGGCGTCCACCAGCAGGCCGCATAGCAGTTTGCCGATGATGCCGGCGGACAATATGGTGATACCCAGGGCAAGCCCCACCTCCCCGGCGCTCCAGCCATGAACCCGCATCATATGCACCGGGTACCAGGCGGTGGTGCCAGTGGCCGCCACGGTGGAGATCACGAAGCCGGCATGGTGACAAATAAAGAATCGCGGATGGCCCTTGATGAATGTCAGCAGGTCTGTATAGGCGCTGTGCCACGACCGTTTGGTGCCCAAGGTCTTGTCGCGACCCCGTCTGACAGGCTCGGGAAAGGTAAAAATCAACAAGGCGACGGGAATGGAAGACAGGCCGACAATGAAAAACACCAATTGCCAGTCCGCGACGGGACCAATCACTGGCAATGCGACTTCTCCGAGTGTGGCCACCCAGGCAATGATCGCTCCGCCAATGATCAGGGATGTGCCGCCCCCCAGGCTGGCTCCCATGCCGTAAACGGCCATGGCTGAGGTGCGACGCTCCCTCGGGAACAGGTCGGAAATCATCGAGGTGGCGCAAGGGTTGAGGGAGGCTTCTCCGGCGCCCACCCCGGCTCTGGCGATAAGCATGTGCCAGAAGTTTTGCGCCAATCCACAGGCCGCCGAGGTGACGGACCAGAATGCCACGCCGATGAAAATCAGCTTTTGACGGTTTTTTCTGTCAGCCAGCGCGCCGAAGAGCAGCCCGAAGACAATAAAGGAGAAACTGAATCCGAACCCCTGGATCAACCCAAACTGGGTATCTGTGATGCCCAGGTCCTTCTGTATGGAGTCCACCAGCAAGGCAATGATGAAGCGGTCCAGCACCGCCATCCAGAACATCAGTGCCAGGACAAAGGTCGCGTACCAACCGACGGCAGGCGCGGGGTAAGGCTCCATCTCTGGAGTAATGGCTGCATGGCTGGGATGGTCTATATTGGGCTTTGACATTGATTTTAGGTTGCCTCTGTTACACGGAAGTCAGAACGCTTCCGTTTTTCCATAATGTGGGGCGGGAAGTCGCTCCCAAGGAGGTGGCCCAGCGAGCCTTGAATGGTCTTACCATCATCTTCACAGCCGATACCTCACCAGCAGGTGTCTCCTTGATGGACAAAGCCTTTCGCGACAGTGGGCCTTATAGCCCCAAATACCAAATGCTGTCTAGGGTGTCCCGCGGTCACAGGGCAATGGCAAAGGTGGGGCATTTGCACATTCGCCGTGAATAGACTGTTGGCAAGGTGGTGTCCACAAACCGCCAGCGCTGAACGAGCTCAAACCCCAATGGCACTGAATTAAGCCCCTTCACGGTAGTAGGGCGGTATCCCGGGGGAGCGTTTTCGAGCCCGTCGGCCAGCGGTGGCGCCGTCGAGCCCCCAGGGGTGAGGCAAGCGATTACAAAGCGCAGCTTTGTGCGCAGCCGAACGCACGCAATCTGTGATTGCGGGCCGTACCCCGGAGGGGGGGTACGGCGTGTCTCGAAAACGCTCCCCCGGGAGGCCGACCGGGCTACGAAGTCCGAAATGCCTTTATTCAGTGCCATTCAGATCAAAAAACCCTGGGTGTGGCTTCAGGCCGGTCTTGGTCAGCGCTTCCAGTGACCACATCGTAAAACTGTGGTAACTGGGTGGCACCTGCATTTTGGGTTCGAGTCACGGATATCCCTTAGAAGGAATAGCGTATCGCAGCTCCAACTGTTCGAGGCTCGCCGTAGATATGCGCCATGAAGAGATTTCGACCTTCCCGCAATTGGTCGGACCTCGATACTACATGGGTCTTGTCCTCGAGATTTTTAACAAAGAGCGATAGATCGAATTTGCTTCCCATGACACTGCTCCAGTCAGCCCGCAAATCAATCAGGTGATAGGACTTCTGAATTGCCACATCGCGGAATCTGGAGTCGAGCAATACATTGGGATCGAGGGTCAATACCTGATCGTCGCGCCAGACCACATTGGCATTCAGGGTTAAATCTCCGATATCACTGGCCAGGGGTATTGTGTAGCGAAGCGCGGCATTGAATTCGTTGTCGGGTTGCAGGGGAAACAGGGTGTCGGAGCGATCAATGGGGTTGCCCTGGCTGTCGATGTCGTCCCATTTCTTGTACTTGGGGTCGACATGTGAATAGCCGATATCCAACTGTAAATTATCCGTGGGGACAACGGTGAATTGCAGTTCCATGCCGCGATAGCGTGCTTCACCGGCATTTTTCTTGTTGGAAACGATCTGGCAAAATTCACCACCGAGATCCAGGCACTCGCTGACGGCCACCTGGATATCTTCGTAGTCCATGTAGTAGGCCGACAGATTGCTCCGTACCTGCCAGGATCCCATCAACCATTCGGCCTTGAGGCCAATTTCATAGCTGAGCACGGTTTCCTCCTCAAAGGGTGACAGCGCGGCGGAGCTGCTGGCGCGGGAATTGAAGCCCCCCGCCTTGTAGCCAGTGCCGACTGTGGCATAAGCCATGACATCATCGCTGAAATTGTAGGCAAGTGATGCATGCCAGGTTGCCTTGTCGAACGACTCCGAGTTGGACAGTGTGCAATCCGGGCCGGAGTCCAGCAGGGCGCAAAATGGATTTGGCGTCAGCGTGCCGTGAAAAGTGGTAAGATCAATATCGCGTTTATCCCACGATTGCCGGGCGCCAAGGGTTAGAGACCAGGGATTGTCGAAATCATAGGTCCCCTGAGCGAAGATGGCGTAGGACTCACTTTTATAGTCGACGCTTTCAAGGGTGCCGTTTTGGGTAACCGGGTTTTGCGTCGCGGAGCCATCCATGTCGTAATAGTAGAGCCCTGCGACCCAATCGAGCCTTTCGTTCATTGCCGTCCCCAGGGCCTGGAATTCAATGCTGTATTGATCGGCGCCAGCGGTATCACTGCCGCCGGGGGCGGATTCGATGACGATGCGATCCATGCCGTCCAGATCGAAAACCCTCCGTGAGCGGGAATTTCGATAGCCCAGGATATTCTTGAGAATGATATCCCCAAGCCTCCAGGTGGTTGTATTGGCCAGGAAAGTATGCTCGACATTTTCCGGGCCCACCGCGGAAATACGCACATCGTGGGGGTTTCTCAGTGCAAGGTTTCTGTCGATATTGGGTTCGAAAGGCGGCAGTCCGGTAGCAATGGCCTTGGCTGCCCGGGACCTGGAAGTTTTTCGACCCCAGTCGGCTACGGTTATATTTTCAATATCATCCGTGATATTCCACCGGGCAGAAAGTCTCAGTGCCTTGGTATTGTCGTTCCACAGTTTCTTGCCGAAATCCCTTTCGAACCCTGGCTGGTCGTTTCTGTTGGTCTGGAACCCATCCCGTTCCGTTTGCCTGCCCGCGAGCCTTACCTGAAAGTTGTCACTTACCGGGACATCCACGCCAAAATCCACTCTGTGCATGTTGTAGTTGCCCAGGGCGACATCAACGAAGCCCCCGAACTCCTCGCCGGGCAATCTGGGGTTGATAAGCAACGCTCCTGCGGTAGAGTTGCGGCCAAACAGCGTGCCCTGGGGGCCCTTCAGGACTTCGACGGAAGCGAGATCATAGAGCGCCAGGTTAAGCCCCGTGGGTGGTGTCAGCACAACCTCGGAAAAATACACCGGGGCGGACGGGTCATCAGCCAATCGCGACTCGAAAGGTATGATGCCACGCAGGGCAATCCTCGGTTCAATGGTGTCGGCGGAGTTATAGACAATATTCATCGCCGGTGTGTGGTATTGCACATCGTCGAAATTGTTGATGCCGGATGCCCTGAGATATTCACCGCTAAAGGTATTCACGGTGATGGGCACATCCTGCAGACGTTCTTCCCTGCGTCGGGCGGTCACGACGATTTCCTCCAGCCTTGCCTGTTGCCCTGGCTGCTGGGCAAGGATCGGCGCTGCGATGAACAGCGTGCTAAGCGCGCCGCCCAGGACGGCGGCTTTGATACCCAGTTGGATATTGTCCTTTTTTGAAGATGGTTGGATCGCGGGAAATATTGCGGAGATGGCCATGTTTCAATCCTCGAGTTCTCTGATTTTTTCAATGCTCGCCAGCCTTGCCCTTGGGTATTATTTTAGGCAAGGATTGGTGAATACCGCGGTGCCTGTGTCTGGCAATGACTCTCGCGCTGGTGGGCTCCACGGCCATTACCAAAAAGTAGCTCAGCGATGCAGGTAGGCTTTATTCATCCAACGCTACATCACGGTCGAAGTTAAACAGGTTGCGCGGTCTCTGCTATGTTCATGCGCCCGGAAGTTTTGCTCATAAGCCCATTATGGGCGTCATTTTCAAGCATGGGGCGCAGTCCAGGGTAATTTCACAAGGTTGAAATATTTTTTCCTTCGCCACTAGGCCTGTCGTCCCCGTCTCCCTCGCGGCATTATCATTCGAGGGCACGACCGTCCGCGACCTTGGGCTTTCGAGCAGTTTTTGTGGAGAATCGGGCGTGGCGGTCATGAAAAGCGCTGGGGTAGTCTGCAAGCCGGTTTGTGATGCCTGCCGTTGGGCCAGTGAGTGTGCTTCAGTGCCGAGCGGTTGCATCCGCCGTCATGGCAGTACGTTATAAGCGCACTCATAAACAGATTGCCAGCAAGGGATCATAAATCCACGGATTATTGGAGCCGCATCCCCCCAGGGGTGTCGGGCTACCGCACTGAAATCGCATGAGAAATCGGAGATAGTGGTATACCTATGAATAAACAAACTGAAATCAATTCCTCCCGCGCCATGAACGGCATGTTCGCCGGTGTGCGGGTTATCGAGCTTGCCCAATTTGTGTT
>JBJHDJ010000212.1:0-5260 GCA_050486485.1 Porticoccaceae bacterium | reverse complement strand
TGATGAAGAAATCCTGACCACTCACCTGGGCGGTCTCCGGCAGGCACAGCAACACCACCAGGGCGGCCACCTGCTCGCCGGTGGGCATGGCATCGGGGCGCACCACGAAATGCCTGGCGCCGTTGGTGGCGAAGCCCAACTGGTCGGACTCCCGGGTGATATCCAGCAGTTCCTCGGTGATGATATCGCTGACAAAACTGATGGGGCGGATCTGGTTGCAACGGATACCGAACTGCCCGAGATCCCGGGCCACGGTCCGCGTCAGGCCCAACACCCCCTCCTTGGCGGCGGAATAGTTCGCCACCCGCAAATGCCCAAGCCCGGAAGTTGATCCGGTATTGATGATGACGCCGCCGCGCTGGGCGATCATGGGGGGGGCCGCGAATCGGATCATCGCCGCGTAGCCCTTGAGGCTGACATTGACCACCGCGTCCCACTGCTCTTCGGTCATGGTATCGATGCGGGCCGGACGGTGAACACCCGCGTTGTTGACCAGGATGTCCACTCCGCCAAAACTTTCCAGCGCCCTGTCCACCACCGCCTCGGCGGCGGCCCAATCACTGACATCCCGATTGATGCCCACCGCCTCGCCCCCTTCATCGCGGATCAGGGCCACGGTGCGGTCGGCGTTCGACAGACTGTTGACCACCACCTTCGCCCCAGCCCGGGACAGGGCCAGGGCTTCCGACTGGCCGATGCTGCGGCCTGCCCCGGTAACAATGGCCACCTGGCCGGCGAGGGGTTTATCCATGGTCGACTCCTGAATGGCGCTCGGATGCGCGCACTGCAATCATGTCGTTGCTCGAAAGCCCACGAGGGAACGCCAATCAACACTCTGTGGCGTCGGAATTCATCCCCTCAACGGGACGCCTGGATTCGCGGCAGGGCCTTGTCGACGAACAGCTCGAGGCTGCCCCAGCCGATGTCCGGGTCAAGTCCTGACACCAGGGGCATCAGGGCAATGGAACGCTGCTTGGCCAGCTCCACGCATTGGTCGGGGGTCACCACCTGGATGATACCCGCCTTGCGCACGGCCTCGAGGTCATTCAGCCCATGCAGGGGCGAAGACGACTCCGACGCATCGCCACTCCAGGCGGCATAGCTGCGCACCAGGTGCAGGACATGGTCGCCAATCTGGCTCCAGGCCCGCTCCGGGTCTTCCGCCACATGGATACCGATGGACTGCTGCATCATCGGCCCCGGCTCGCGCCCAAGCTTGCGGCACTCCTCGACATACATCTGATTGGCCTCATCGTTCATGCCCCAGAAACCCAGACCGAAACGGGCCGCGCGCCGTGCCGACGCGGCGACGCCGCCGCCCACATACACCTTGGGCGGCTCGCTGAGGGGCAACGGGCGCACGAACACCTCGCGGTCGCCGTCCATGAAGCGCTCACCGGACAGGGCGCGGACGATGATCTCGAGCCCCTGATCCATCAGTTTGGCGCGATCACGCAGGGATTTGCGAAACGCCTTGAACTCCCCTTGGGAGTAGCCAGCCGCCAACACGACATGGGTGCGCCCCGCGCTGATCAAATCAGCAACGGCGATGGTCTCGGCGACTTTGACCGGGTCGTGCAGTGGCAGCACGATAGCCCCCAGGACGATATTGATGCGCTCGGTGCGGGCCGCCGCGGCGGCCCCCATCAGGGCGGGCACCGGGTTGTAGCCGTCCTCGGAACAGTGGTGCTCTGGCAGGATGATCTGATCGATGCCTTTTGTGTCGGCGTAGGCAATCATCTCCAGCGCCGAGGCATAGAGACGCGAAATGGGCGAGCCGAAATCGGGGGCACGCATGTCGAACATAAGGCTGGTTGACAACATCACTGGCTCCATAATCTTATAGGTTTAGTTAGGGTTGACTGGCGAACCCACAGCGAAGGGCAAATACAGTAGATTGCCGCCAGCATCGACCGACAACCCTTGGAAACCCGGCATTGAGGGATATTGCCAGGGCTTCTCCTCGACTCCGCAGGCCAACCCTGGAACTGCTCACGCGCGCGGGAGAAGCCGCGGGATTTCGCCAGAGTTTACTCAACCGGGGTTTTCAATGGGCGCGCCTGAGTTTACCGATAACTGGCGCGCCCGGTGATCCGCTATTTAATTTTGGCATTGGCCATCAGGGTCTCCTCGTAGGCCCGCCACTCCCTGGCCACCATCATCTGCTGTAGCGACTGCTGAAGATTCTCCCGTTCAGCCACGCTCAATCTGGCGCCATCGCCACTGTGCACACCGGCCAGGGAAAACACCACCACATCGCCGCCCGCGGTGACCACCTGGCCGACATGGGGGAGCCGGGAGCCGCTCGGCACGGCAAACACGGCCCTGGTCAGGGCCGGATCCACTGGAGCTTCGAAGCGGGTGCCCTTCAGCACGACCTGCCAGTCGAGGCCTTCCTCGACAGCCAGTTCCTCGATGGCGGCGCCCTCCCTGGCCCGGGCCTGGAGTGCCTCGGCCTTGTCGCGGGCGAGTTCCACGGCGCGTTCCTCGGTCAGCGCCGCCACGATACCTTCACGCACTTCATCCACCGTCTTGCGCCGCGTCGGATGGTGTTCACGCAGCTTGACGACGACGAACTCCTGATCCTGTAGTTCAAGCACTTCGCTGGCGAAGCCATGCTCCACCACCTCCTCGCTGAATGCCGCCTGGATCACCAGTGGATGACTGGCGATGCCCGGCCCCCCTGACCTCGCGAAGGGCTCCGTCACACCCCATTGCAGCCCCATGTCATTGGCAACCTCATGCAAGTCGTCGACCTGGAAGGTTCGGTCCTTGAGATCCTCCACCACGCGGGGTAGCAGATCCTGGGCCGACCTGACCAGCAGTTCATCGCGAATGCGCCCCCTCTGCTCCTGGTAATCGGGCCGTTCGGTTTCCAGGCGCTCGATCAGCCGCACCAGATGGATGCCACTGTCCGTGGTCAGGGGATCGGAAACTTCTCCGGGCTGAAGCTGCTCCAGCGCCGTTTCGAAACTTTCCGGCAGGGTACCCGGCGTGAACACCCCGAGCTCACCCCCCTGCTGGGCACTGCCGCCATCCTCGCTGAACTCGCGGGCCAAGTCGCCGAAATCCTCGCCTTCGGCGAGGCGCTGACGGATGGAGTCTAGCACCTCCAGGTGCGCGTCCCCGGGACCCTCGGAAATCTGGATGTGGGCCACCCGCCATTGCAGGGTGTCGCCCAGGGCCTGCAACTCCACTTCGAACTGCGCGCGGATCCGCGCCTCGTCCACCTCCACCCTGTCCATCAGGTCTTCAGCACTCAGGCGAATGAATTCGACGCTGACCCGCTCGGGCTCCTGGAATTCATCAGCGTGGCGCTGGTAATAAGCCTCGACTTCGTTATCGTCGATGACAATGTCATCAACAAAATGATTCAGGGGGATGGTGAGGTAGTGAAAATCCCGCGACTCGAGACTGAGCGCGAGAAAGCTCTCCAGTTCCCTCGGGGTGGTGAACGCCGTGGCGAACACACCGCCCATGAACTGATTGACGAGCAGTTCCCGTTCCACCTGCTCACGATAGGCGCGCGGGGTGAAACCCATGCGCCCGATGGTGTATTCGTACAGCGCCGGGTCGTAGCGACCGTCGCGCCGGAAAGCTTCCTGAGCGACGACAATATCCCGAAAGGTCCGTTCGGAAACCGTCATACGCTGCTCGCGGGCGGCCTGTTCGATGAGCACCTCCCGTATCAGGGCATCGACCACGGGCCCCCGCAATTGCTCATCCCCAAGCAGGGAGGGATCCATGTCGGGGAACTGGGACATGATCTGCTGGCGGCGGAAGGCGATGCCCTGGTCAACCTGAAACTGGCTGATCTTTTCGCCGTTGACGGACACGGCCTGGTCCACGCCAGAGCCACTCAAAAATAGCGAGTCAACACCAAAAAAGGCGAAAGGAATGATCAGGATGGCCACCAGAATCCCGGCGGTCACTCCCCTGATCTTGTCCCTGAAGTCCTGAAGCATCTCGGGCTCCTGTATCGATTACACTGCCACTGCGGGCCACGGCCCGACAGCATACCACCAACCCTCACTGGCCCCCAGCCGGTCTGGCCCAAGGCGCCAGGCCGGCACGAGAAACAGGCTGGTACAAAAAAGGCGCACCGAAATGCGCCTTTTGCGACAACCGATTGGGGAGGGTCAGTTGACGGAATCCTTGAGTGCCTTGCCGGGCTTGAAACTGGGCACATTGCTGGCGGCTATCTGTATCTCCTGCCCGGTCTGAGGGTTGCGACCGGTACGGGCAGGCCTGTGCTTGACAGAGAATGTGCCAAAGCCCACCAAGGACACCTGATCACCCTTCTTGAGGGCGCCAGACACTGAGTCGATCAGGGTATCCAGTGCCCTGCTGGCGGCGGCCTTGGAGATGTCGGCACCATCGGCAATGGCGTCAATCAGTTCAGATTTATTCACTTTATTCCCCTTTGTTGGAAATGGTTGATTGTCAGGCTTGGTTGGCAGCCTGTTTGGAAAAGAGCCCGTCCTAGCTCCACAGCCCCGGACCTATAGACTGGGCTTTATACCAATGCGACCCAGGGCGGTCAAGCCTGTACTTTGACCGCTGGGCCGTCAGTGTGCACTGATACGGGATGGGTTGTCACCCTCGGCGACCGCGGCCGTGGCCGGGCGCTCGTAATCCTCGTCACTGAGGGACTCGGGAAGGTGCTCCAGGGCAATCTGAAGCACTTCGTCGATCCACTTCACAGGGCGGATATCCAGGTCCGCCTTGATATTGTCGGGAATTTCCTTGAGATCCCGTTCGTTTTCATGGGGAATCAATACCGTCTTGATTCCACCCCGGTGAGCCGCCAGCAGTTTTTCCTTGAGGCCACCAATACGCAGCACCTGGCCCCGCAAGGTAATTTCGCCGGTCATGGCCACATCGGCGCGCACCGGCACGCCGGTGAGCACCGAGACGAAGGCGGTGCACATGGCGATGCCGGCACTGGGGCCATCCTTGGGGGTTGCGCCCTCCGGCACATGGAGGTGGAGGTCGTACTTGGTGTGGGTGGCCTTGGCGATGCCCAGTTGCTGAGAGCGACTGCGCACCACGGTGCGGGCCGCCTGGATGGATTCCTGCATGACCTTTTCGAGCAACCCGGTGCAGATGATGTCGCCCTTGCCGGGCACCGCCGAGGCCTCGATGGTCAGCAGTTCGCCGCCCACCGAGGTCCAGGCCAGGCCAGTGACCTGCCCCACCTGATTGTCGGATTCGGCGCGACCGAAATCGAAACGGCGTACGCCAAGCAACTCCTCAAGAT
>JBJHDJ010000211.1:0-5290 GCA_050486485.1 Porticoccaceae bacterium | reverse complement strand
TGGCGTGGGTGCCTTCCCCGTCCAGCACCACCACGGTGCGAGAGGGGCGATCACCCCCATGCAGGACATCCTCGGGACTGAGGACATGGGGCAGCTCCGCCCCGGGAATGGGCCTGTCCAGATAGGCGCTGCGTCCAGCGCGGCAGAATTGTGCCCCGGTGGCGATGATTACGGCGTCCGGGGATTCCGCCGCGATGGTCGCGGCGGAGGCGGCCGTGCCGAGGCGGATATCAACACCCAGGCGCCTCAGTTCCGAATGCCACCAGTCAACGGCGCGCTGGTAGAATTCACGGCCCGGCAGCCTGGCCCACAGGGCCAGGGCGCCGCCCGGGGATTCCCGTTCCTCGAACAGGATCACGCGGTGGCCCTTGAGGGCGGCGACTCTTGCCGCTTCCATGCCCCCTGGTCCGGCGCCGACCACCACCACCCTCGAAGTTGTCGCCGCGGGGGTAAAGGATGCCATGCCCCATTGCCGCTCTCGATAGCTGGCGGGGTTGATGGCGCAGCCGAAGACCCCGTCGCTCATGCCACCACCGAGACACCAGTTGCAGGCGATACAGCTCCTGGCCTGGTCCTCGTCGCCGTTGCGGGCGAGCTGAACAAAGCGGGGTTCGGCGATCAGTTCCCGGGTCGAGCCCACCAGGTCGCAGACGCCGGCGGCAATCACGGCCTCGGCATCGGCCATGCGGGTGACCCTGCCCAGGGTGCTGAGCACCGGCACCGTGCCGGCGGCGTCCCTTACCGCCTCGATGTAGGGGCGATAGAGGTGCTCCGGAGCGAATACCGGCGGCATGCCGTATTTGAGTTGCTGGGGTTCCAGGGCCACATCCAGGTCGACAAAGTCCACCAGACCGCGATCGCACAGGGAGCCCAGCACCTGCCGGGCCGTGTCGGCGCCGTAGCCTCCCTCCACCAGTTCGTCGCAGTTGAATCGCATGCCCACCGCCATGTCGGGACCGGCCGCTGCCCGTGTGGTTTCCAGGGTCTCCACCAGCAGGCGCATGCGGTTTTCCAGGCTGCCGCCGTATTCATCGTTGCGGCGATTGAAATAGGGAGAGAGGAACTGCTGGATCATGCCGGCATGGGAGGCGTGAATCTCCACGCCGTCGAATCCTGCCTGGCGGAGATGCGCCACCGACTGGTGAAAGGCGGCGGTCATCATGGCTATCTCCTGCTTGTTGACCGCATGGGTGGAGGAGGTGACGCCGCGAAACCCGTACTGGGACACAGAGGGTCCCAGCATGGGCGCCTGCGGCCCCATGGGCTGCCAGGCGCCATTCGATCCCCACCAGTACCATAATTGCGCGAAAATCTTCCCGCCGGCCTCGTGTACGGCATCGGCCAGGGCGCGAAAGGCATCGACGGTGTGGGCGGGGTAGGGACAGGGCTGGTAATGCCGTCCTCGGTCGTGGGTGGTACAGCTCAGGATTACCAGCCCGCAGCCGCCGTCCCTGACTCGCTCGGTGACATAGGCGACGAGATCCGTGGATGGGCTGCAGCCCACGGTGAGAGGCAGGCCATGGGGGGAAAAATAATAGCGGTTGGAGACTTCCACGGGCCCGATGCGGGCCGGGCTGAAGACATGGGGGTAGCGGGGATGCACAGCGGTCGTCCTCATGGGTCTATGTCGTGGTTATATTTCCCGTGATGTGGATTTTCTCCGGGTTTTCGAGGTCCCATTTCCACAGGTATGAGAGAGATTATAGAGAGTCTGTTTTACGGTGAACAACAGACGGGAGTCAATGTTGGAAGTACGGCAGAAGTCTGTGGCAGACTCTACTGTTCGTCAAGTTATGAAAATACCGGGTGTCGAATCCACTGCATGGTCGGCACGGATTTTCCCCCGAGCCATTCGTTGCAGTTACACTTGGCGACTACAAGGATTATCAGCAGTCTATTAGTGCCCGGTTAAGGTGCCCGGTTAAGGTGTCCGGTTAATGTGCCCGATAAAAAAGCCCCGTGTTGCACCGCCACCTCTTGATCAACAATATAGCTCCCCTGGGCAGGGGTCCCAGAATCTAACAGCCCAGAGATCATAAAGGAGAACGCCCATGCACGGCAGTGCGCCCAATACAGGATTGCAACTGACATCCACCCTCGCCCCCGATGGGGTTTTGACCCTGGAGTTGCGGGATGTCCCGATCCCGGCGCCAGGTCCCGGGCAAGTGGTGGTGAGAGTGGAGGCGACGCCTGTCAATCCCTCCGACCTGATCACTCTGCTGCCCGGGGCCGATGCCGCCGAGGCCGAGTACAGCCTTGCTGGGGAAAGCCCGCGAGTCACCGTTCGGCTGGCACCGCACATTGCGGCTGCGTTCCAGGGAAGGTTCTCCCAGCCCCTGGCAGTGGGGCTGGAGGGCGCCGGCACGGTAGTGGCGGCGGGCGACGATGCCCGCCATCTGCTCGGCAAGCGGGTGGCGGTGCTGAGTCTCGCCAGGGGTTTGTTCGCCCAGTACTGCACTGTGGCGGCGGCGGAATGCCTGCCCCTGCCGGAGGGGATTTCCGCCCGCGATGGCGCCGGTCTGTTTTGCAACCCGATGACCGCCCTGGCCATGGTTGAAACCCTGAGGCTCGATGGCCATCGGGCCTTGATCCACACCGCCGGGGCGTCCAACCTTGGGCAGATGCTGGTGCGAATCTGCCGCGAGGACGGCATTCCGCTGGTGGCAGTGGTACGCCGCGAGGAGCAGGTGGCCCTGCTGCGGGATATGGGGGCCACCCATGTGTGCAATTCCAGCGCCCCGGATTTTGATCGGCAGTTGATTCGTGCCATCGAGGAAACCGGCGCCACCGCGGCGTTCGACGCCATCGGTGGCGGCGACATGGCCCACCGCCTGCTGAGCGCCATGGAAGTAGTGGCGGCCAGCCGACTTGCCGAGTACAGCCCCTATGGCTCGCCCAGTCCCAAACGGGTCTATGTCTATGGTCGACTCGACAGGTCGCCGATGGTGATTCGACACGAGCACTACGGGCTCCTGTGGGAGGTCGGAGCCTGGGTGATGCCGCCGGTCCTGGAGCACATTGGCCCCGAGAAAACCGCCCAGCTTACCGGGCGCATCCTGGACAATCCGACCACCACCTTCGCCAGCCCATACGCCCGCGAGGTGTCCCTGGCGGAGGTGTTGCGGCGCGATACCCTGGTGGCTTGCAGCCGACTGGCGACGGGGCAAAAATACCTGATCAACCCCACACTGTAGCGAATCGAGAGGGGTTCGCAGCACGGCAGCGGAGCAGCATGATGGAATTTTTTCCCCTGGTAAAAGGCGTCCACCTGGAAGGTTTGGCGCTGGATGACGACACCCTGTGGTACAGCGATGTGATGGCCGGGGGCGTGCATCGCCGCGCGGCGGATGGCCGCGACCGCAGCTGGCGCGAGGGAGACCTGTGCATCGGCGGCCTGCTGGTGAACGGCGACGGCAAGATCCTCAGCACCGGTATCGGCGGCATCCGTTGGTTCGATCCGCTGAGCGGCAGTTCGGGCACCGTCATCGACAGTCTCCATGGCCAGCCGCTACCGGGCGTCAATGAAATGGCCGTGTACCGGGACGGGGGCATCGCCTTCGGCACCATCGATATTCCCGCCTTTCTGGAGGGGCGCCCCACGGCGCCATCGGCCCTCTGGCGCTTGGCCGCCGAAGGCGAACTGATGAAGTTGTGCGATGGCCTCAGGTTCTCCAACGGCCTGGCATTCAGCGCCGACTTTCGCTGGCTGTACCACAACGAAAGTTTCGCCGGGGTCCACGCCTACGAGCTGGACGACAGAGGACAGGTGGTGGATGACCGCCTGTTGCTGGACAAGCCCGACTGCGACGGCATCAAGGTGGATGCCTCGGGAAGAATCTGGGTGTGCGGGTTCAGCTCCAGCGAGATACTCATCCTGCGCCCCGACGGGGCCATCGACGGAGCGGTCCCTCTGCCCGGCGAGGCATCCACCAACCTGTTGTTCGGCGGTCCCGATGGCAGAGACCTCTATGTCACCACCGTTGCCGCCTACGGGGTGTCCGACCCAGGGGACATCGAATTGTTCGAGGAGCGGGAGTCCACCCTGTACCGGGGGCGCTCGCCGATTGCTGGACTGCCTGTGTCGCGGCCTGGGTTGAGGCTGGTTTAGGCAGGAGTCAGACCGTGCCGCATCCACCGTCCCTGAGCCTGGCCGTCGCCAAGGCCCGCAACTCGCCGTGCTTGACCTTCGCCGAACCGGTCAAGGACAGATCCTGTTCGGTGATGAACAGGATATGCCTGGGCACCTTGTAGCTGGCCAGGCGCTCCCGGGCGAAGGCTCGAATCTGGTCCGCCGTGGGAGTCGCCCCCTCGGCGGGAACGATGCAGGCCACCACCCTTTCCCCCAGGTCGTCGTCGGGCACGCCCACGGAGCACGCCACTTTGACCTCTGGCATGGCTTCCAGCACCTTGTCGATCTCCAGTGGGGAGACATTGGCGCCGCCGGTTTTGATGACGGTGGATAGCCGCCCCTCGAAATGCAGCCTTTCTTGCTCGTCGATCCAGCCGCAGTCTCCGGTGCGATAGAAACCCTCGCTGTCGAAGCACTGTTCCGGTGGCAGGCCGAGATAGCCCATCATCAGGGTCGGGCCCTTGACAGCGATCTCGCCTTCCAGGCCCCGGGGCAGGAGCTCACCGGTCATGGGGTCGACGATCTTGATGGTGTTTCCCCCCAGGGCAAAGCCGTTACTGCCTTCCACCCTGTCGAACGGGGCGTCCGCGGGATAGCCGGTGGTGATGGTGAAGGTTTCCGTGCTGCCGTAGCTGTTGATGGGTTCTCGCCAGCCCTCTAGGCGGATGCTGGGATGCCTGGCGAGGGGCTGGCCGGGGTCGAGAAAGCGCACCGCGCTGAGATCCACCCTGTCCCAGTTGGCCGCCTCCACCACTTGTTTCCACTGGTGAGGCCAGGCGGAGGGATAGTTGACGCGCTCGGCGGCCATCAGTTCAAGTGACGCTTCCGGTTCGAAGATGGATTGTAGTACCAGACAGCCCCCGGCGGAGAGAGTGGCCCCCAGTACTGTGGCGAAATTACCCGACCAGAAGAAGCCGTTGGGGGTCCAGGCACGCACATCCCCCGTCAGGGCGAACAGACGGCGCCAGCGCCACAGGTGGATGGCGATGCCGCGCTGGGAGTTGACGATACCCTTGGGCTTGGCGGTGGAGCCAGAGGAAAACAAAATGGCGCCGATATCGGATGGCCTGACCTCGGCGGCGGTCTCCAGGGCGATGTCCTCCGCCATGTCCTGGCCACGTGCCAGGAATTCCGGCCATTCATCCACCGCGGAGCCGTGTC
>JBJHDJ010000210.1:0-5291 GCA_050486485.1 Porticoccaceae bacterium | reverse complement strand
GTAGGGGTGCCGGCAGTGGGGGCCGATGACGATCTCCGACACGCACAGTCCTTCCGACAGGGAGGGGAACGGATGGGGCGCGAAAATAAGCGTACCTGGCGCCGAGATGTTCTCCGTGGAACCGAACGGCAGGGTGCTGTCCACATTCTTGGCGGCGCGATACACCCAGGAGCGCTGGGCGCGATTGAAGGGCATCTCCTCCCGGTCCATGGCGTAGAAATACTGGCGTAGGAAGGCGCCCAGGTGTTCGAACAGATAGCGAAAGCGACCGATCACCGGGTAGTTGCGGCGAATAGTGTGACTGGTCTGGCGCACATCGACCACATAGGCCACGGCGGTCGCCACGAGCAGGCCTATCACAAGCAGGGAAACCAGCAGTTGCAACAGCAACAGCAGGAACAGGGGCAAACCATCCGTCATGCGGGGCCTCGCAAAGGGTTATGGCCGGGGGGTCGGACTGGCCACGGGGGCAGGGCCACTGCCTGCCCCCAGCAGGGCAGCGGCACTCCCTTGACGACAATCTACTTGGCGGCGATCTACGCGCTCTCCGCCATCTGGTAAGCGCGGCTTCCTTGGATCCACTCGCTGCCGGCAATGGTGGTTCTGTGCATGGAGCGCCCGGAGTTGGCCTCGTAGGGTACCACCCGGTGCATGGTGCCGCAGTTGTCCCAGATCACCAGATCGCCGAGCTGCCATTGATGGCTGTAGGAGAAGGCGGGCTGGCCAGCCCACTCCATCAGCCTGGCTATCAGCGCCCGGCCATCCGCCAGGCGCATGCCCAGCACCCGGTCGGCGTGGTTGCCGATGAGCAGGGATTTGCGTCCGGATTCATGGGTCCAGACCAGCGGGTGCACCATCACCGTGGCCTGGTTGCGCCAGCGGGTGAGCCGATCCTCGCCGGGATCGTCGTAGATCTGGCGCAGACTGGACTCCAGGGAGTGCACCACTTCCAGTTCGGCGATCTGTTCCTTCAAGGCATCGGGCAAGGCTTCGTAGGCGGCGTAGAGGTTGGCGAATTCGGTCTGCCCCCCCTTGGGTGAGAGCCGGCGGGCCGTCAGCAGGGTGGCCTTGGGCAGGGGAATGTTCATGGTCACCCCGTCGACATGCCAGAACCAGGTGCCCAGCACATACTCCGGCTGGCGGTTGATTTCCTCGTCGAGGGTGATTTCGTAGACATCCTCCGCCGCCGAGTTGCCGCCGGGCACGGACTTGGTGAAGTTGACGCGGCTGCCCAGCCTGTCGGTGAAGGCAAGCTGCTCCTCGTCGCTGAGGCCGATGCGGGGGAATACCAGCACCCCGTGTTTTTCCAGTGCCTGGCGGCAGGCGCTGACCACCTCGTCGTCACACAGGTGGGCGCGATCCACATGGACGATGCCGCCGATATTGGCCTTTGCGGGCTCGATTCGAACTTGAGTCATGGGTTACCTCCAGGGAATACTCGGGTTATGTTTATGCTGTTGGCCAGAACGGGATTGTACTCCCGCCACCGGGTTGCCGAATGCCTTTGACAACGAAAAATGCGCGCTTCTCCCCGCGGCCAGGCGCGATTGCGTACTGCTCTGCCGGGTCGCTTGGCAGTGGGCTTCAGTATGGGCCACTTCGACCGCGCTGAACAGCGGCCGGGGAGCCCCAACAGCGCCCCGGCAGTTTATAGAACACACCTGTAAACCCCGGCAACAGGGTGGGATGGTTACCATCCCACGGTGCGACAAATGCACTGCTATGGTGGGTTACGCCTGCGGCTAACCCACCCTACGGGACCAGCCGCAACGGGGTGAAACCACAGTAGGATGGGTTGAGCGCAGCGATACCCATCAACCCATCACCGATAGACATCACTGTGCGTACCCCACACGACACGGAGTCGAGCACCGCAAACCAGCTTGCACCTGCTCATCCCCACCAGCCGACATGGAATAAACCCTCCTGCGAATCGTCAAGTAGATGACCTTTGGGCAAAACAGGAGAAAAGCCATGTTTAAGAAAACCTTGATCGTTTCCGCCTGCGCACTGGCGACGTCCCTGGCGATGGGCGCCGAATGGTCGGCACGGCAGAATAGCAGCGCATCGCTGGGCGCTCAGTCCGCGCTGCAGGCATCCGCCTCACCCGGCGCCGTTTCCGGCTCTGTCAACGCCGGTGCGGCAGGGTCGGTGGATAGCGAGACCACGGCATCGACGGGCGCCGGTGATGCTGCCGCGGGTCAAGCCGGGCTGTCGGGCAACGCGGAAACGGAAAGCGAAGTGAACGGTTCCGTGACCCTGGATATCGAGCAGGCCACCGGCAGAGCTCTGGAGTCCCTCGAGTCGGCCAAAGCCAGGGCATCGAGCAGTGCCGAATTCGGGCTGGACACCGCAACCCAGGCCGTTACCCACGGGCAAGGACTTGTCGCCGAGGCTGGCCAGAGCGCAACCGCCAGGATAGAAGGAGAGGCCGAGGCCGCCATGGCCACGACGGCACAAGCCGCCAACGGTGCGTCCCTGGCCACTGAAGCAGAAGCCATTGCCAATGGAGAGGCGGAGGTGGATGGCTCAGTGATTCTGGACGGCGAGTTGGCGACCAGCAGGGCGCTGGAGTCCCTCGAGTCGGCCAAAACCAAGGCATCGAGCAGCGCCGAATTCGGTCTCGACACCGCCACTCAGGCGGTCACCAGCGCCAGGAATCGCGCCGAATCGGAATTCGACGACGAACTGCAGGGCAGCATCGGTGTCGAAGCCGCCAGCAGCATCGCCGCCGAAGTGTCCAGCACAATTGGCGCTGTGGTCTCTCGGGAGGCCAGCGCCGAAGTGGCAAAAGGCATAGGCTCCCAGGTGCGCTCGGCGGTCGACAACACCGTCGCCTCGGAAGTGAGAAGCGACATCGCCCAGCAGGTGCGCAGCGCTGTCGAAAGCAGCCTGGCCGCCGAGGCGGCCGGTGAAATCGGCGCGCGGGTATCCGAGGAGGTCACCCGGTCCGCTTCCGAGGCGGTAGCCTCCGAAGTCCGCTCCTCCGTCGCCCAGGAGGTGAAATCCGCGGTGGAAGCCAACACCAGAAATGAGGTGCGCAGCGTGGTGAGCGAGGGTATCGGCCTTGGCTTGTAATCCCGCTGTCAGCCGTGCTGCGTGCTGGCCGGTGGCGAAGCCGGCCAGCCCCTTGCACGCTCTTCCCCCGGCCAGGGACTGTCTGAACTGATCTGACAGCTCCCTGGTCCGCCAACACAGCAAAGGAGAAGTGTTATGACAAAGCTTCTGTTGGTATCCATGATCAGCGGCGCCGTGCTGGCCACCGGTGTTGCCATCGCCCAGGATGTTGCCGTGGATCAGGATCACCCGCCAGCCCAGGATGAGCAAAGGGGCGCTGGGCAAACCAAGATAAACGCCGAGTTGGAACTCGGGCTGGAGTACAACAGCTCCCTGGCGGTGGAGGAACTCGACCGCAGCACCAGCCAGAGTGACACGGCCGCCGTCTTGCGCGCCAAGCTCGACGGCGAGTGGCAGGCAACGGACAGATTTACCCTGCGCGGTGGCTATTCCTATCTCGGCAAGTATTACCGCGATCTGGATGAATACGACCTGACCATTCATCAGCTGTTTGCCGACGCAGGCTATGACTTCGATGTGGTGACCCTCGGGGTCAGCCATTTCCTCGCCATGGCGGAGCTGGACGGTGACGATTTCATGGACCTGAACCAGACCAGCCTCTACGCCTCGCGGCTGTTCGACAACCATGTGTTCGTGCGGATCGCCGCCGACTACAGGGAGAAGGATTTTGACGGGCGTCCCGACCGGGATGCCACCAGCAAGGGCCTGGGCGGGGATGTCTACTTCTTCTACAACAACGCCAGAACCTATTTCACCGTGGGAGCCGGCGCCGAGCGGGAGAATGCCAATGGGCCGGAGCTGGATTTCGACGGGCTTGCCCTGAGAACCCGGTTCTCCCACAGGTTCCATTTCATGGATCGGGAAAATCAGTTCGCCGCGGCCTACCGCTACGCGGACAGGGACTACAGCAACATCGACCCGCTGATCGGCGCCAAACGCCGCGACAAGCGTCACAGTGCAAGGCTGGAGTGGACGATGGGCGTGATGCGCCACCTGGATCTGGTGAGCACCCTGGAGTATCGCAACTACAACTCGAACCTTGAGACCATCGACTATTCCGAAACCCTGGCCGCCCTGGCGTTGCGGCTCAAGCTATAGCAGGGCGGGCCAACCCTTACTTGAGCAGCCCGTGGCCAAATACCGGATCCCTGCCGGGCTCACCCAGGTCGATACTCATTTCAGCCAGCAAGGGAACAGCCCGGGAGGCATCCTGGCCGCGGGCGAAGCAGGCGGCAAAAGCAGAAACCACCGGGGCCGCCATGGAGGTGCCGGACTCCACCGCCACCCCGCCATCCGCGGCAGCCGTGTTGACGCCCACGCCCATGGCCGCGAAAGCCACCTGATCCCCGCGGTTCGCCCAGCGGTAGACCCGCTTGTCGCGATCCACCGCCGTGGCGCCAATCACCGCCGGGTAGGCGGCGGGATAGCGGGGCGGCGCCGAGGGGCCATCGTTGCCCACGGCGGCCACCAGGGTGATATTCCTGCCCGCCAGGGCCTCCACGGCACGCTCCAGTATCCCGTTGGGCGGCCCGGCGAGACTCATGTTCACCACATCCACGCCTTGTCCCGCCAGCCAGTCCATGGCGTCGAGCAGGGTCAGCAGGGTGGCTCCCTGGGAGCCATCCTCGCGCTGGTACATCACCGACGCCACCACCAGCGAGGCGTTGGGCAGCAACGGCTGCAACCCCTCGCCATTGCCCACCAGTACCCCCGCCACCGCGGTGCCGTGATCCAGTGGTGTCTCAATGCCCGCGGGCAGGAAATTACGCTGCTGGATGGCGTTGCCGGCGAACGTTTTCACCGCGCCGTTCACCGCGGTATCCACGATACCGACGGTCAACGCATCCTCGCAGACGGGGGCCTCCCTGACTGGTGAGCCAACGCCGGATCGTTCACCGCCCTGGGGCCGGTAACTGTAGACATGATGGCGTTCGAGTTCCTGGTACTCCCCCTCGGGAAGCAACCAGGCGAGGTCACCGCGGGAATTGATGGCATCCGCCACCTGAAACCGCACCAGCGACATGCCGAGTTGGTCGTAGCGGATGTGCTCCAGGATATGGGCATCGATGGCCTCCAGCATGGAAAGGTCATCTCCGGACAGCAGCAGTAGCCACTCGTTCGCCACCGCCAGCCATTGGTTCTCCACTTCCACCTCCAGGAACAGGATGCGCCCGGCACTGTCGCGCACCGGGTTGGCTTCCCCAGAGAGAGCC
>JBJHDJ010000209.1:0-5293 GCA_050486485.1 Porticoccaceae bacterium | reverse complement strand
ATTCTCACCACCTCGATGCTGCTCGATGCCCGGGTGGAGTATGAGTTCCATGTCCCCTTCGCCCGCAACGAGGGGCTGTCGGACGCGGTGATCGCGGCCATTGGCGAGGGTACTTCGCCTCCGTTCGACGACCCAGGGGACGCGGTCATCCACAGGGCCAATGTGGAGCTGGTGCGCACCGCCACGCTACAGGCCACCACACGGCGGGCGGTGGTGGAGCTGGTGGGCTACCGGGGTTTGATGCAAGTGATCGCCGCCGTGAGCCTTTATACGGTGGTGGCATACACCACCAATGTGGCCGCCGTTCAGCTGGCGGAGGACTTTTCCGCGGATCCCGAGCAATTGAAGGCATTTTTTGCCAGCGGGAAAGACGAAACAAAACCTTGAGGGCAGCGTTTTGTCCCAGAGAGTTGAACTCTCGCTAGGGCCGAGGACTACCCGTCAACCTCCCCCAGCACCCTGCTAGCTGTGTCGATGTTGCCAGCCAGGGAGGCAACAAGCATGCCCAGCACGCCGCTGGGAAATCCAACCCGCTTACAGCAGGGCGCCAGCCAGCTCCCGGCAGGCGGCGCGCAACCCGGCGATATCGCCGCCCCGCGCACCCCGCACCACCTGAACGCAGACATGGTCGGCGCCAGCGTCGTGGTGCGCCCTGACCCGCTGGGCGATCACTTCCAGGCCACCCCAGGCGAACAGCGCATCCACCAGCCTGTCGCTCTGCCCGTCGATATCCTCCTGGGACAGGCCGAGTCGCAACCAGTTGTTGCGGTAATTGGGCAAATGGCTGTAGTGGGTCAGCCCGTCACGGGCCACGGCGCGGGCCTTGGCCGGATCAGTCTCCATGATCACCCCCTGCTCCGGGGCCAGCAGCTTGCCGGGACCGAGGATTTTCCGGGCCTCGGCGCTGTGCTCGGGTGTCACCAGATAGGGGTGTGCGCCAGCGCTGCGTTGCGCGGACAGGGCCAGCATCTTCGGCCCCAGGGCGGCCAGGCACAGGTTGTCCCGGGGCATGCCCTCGCGGTCGAGACCGTCGAGAAAGGCACGGGTAGCCGCCAGGGGCTTGCCCCAGGCATCGCCAATCAGAGGACCATGACTCACTCCGATGCCCAGCATCACCCGCCGCTGGCTGTCGGCGGGCAGCCCCTTGAACCAGGTGGCGACATCCGCCGGCTCGTGCTTCCAGATATTAAGAATCCCGGTGGCGATGGTGATGTTCTTGGTCACCGCCAGCAGTTCTTCCACGGAACCCAACACGCCGCAGTCGACACCCCCGGGGATCCACAGGGCGCCAAAGCCCAGTTCGTCCATCTCGGCGGCCGCCAAGGCAACCTCCGCCTTGTCGCCAAAGCGCATTTCCAATGACCAGATACCGACCCGGCCTAGTTGTGGTGTAGTCATGCGAACCCTCTGATTGGCGCAGAACCTAGCGGTCGCCGCGCGCATTATGGGCGACTGCGCTGTCACCCCTGAAGTCATGGCGCCGCATGGCGGAAATGGACTGACTATCCATGGGTGTCACCACCCCGCTGATTGCGGACCGTTGGGCACGGCATTGAGCTGCGTGCATTGACGATACTAGCATCGTCAACTATCGGCATGCCATTGCCTAGGCCTTGATCCGCTTCCATCCGCTTTCCACCGTCCTGGCGCTGATCGCACCGCCCTCGGCATTGTGTAGCAGCCAGGGACTGATCACGCCCCGGTTGTAGGCCTGTGCCGCCGCCATCCTCCGAAGCTCGAGACGACGCACCCAGAGGCGACAACCAGGCACTGTGACATGGAATGGGCACGAACCAACAAAGCGTTATAGCTGGGAAAATTCAGGATTTGAGGGCTTGCTGCCGAAAATCCGGGCTAATGGCGATGGCAAGCCCCGAACCCAAAGTACGCAATGCAGGCTAGCGATAGCGCGTCCACAATACACTCGCGGTAAACCCACCACCCCCGCTACCGCCATTACCACCCTCGCCACCAACGGGACACCCTATGAGACTGCAATTTCGGTGATTGTATCGATCGCTTGGCGGGTTCTGAGTAATGATTTCGGTGGAATTTCCAAAGGTATTTCTCGTGACACTGGTGCTCCCCAACCCCAGGGAGGTCACTGCGCCATAGATTTTTGCGTTCCCGGTGGTGGTAATGAAATTACCCGCCTTGACAAGGCCAAAGGCTTGTTTGTCGATTCTGATATCGCCACCGATATACTGGGTTCCAGTGCAGCTGCCAGGGCTGCTGGACGGACAGCTGCCCGCCAGCGCGACAAAGTTGCCATAGCCCCCCAGGGCATCGTGGTTATAAGAATCGCCTTGACAGAAATCCATCGGCCTGAGGTTGTAATGGCTGTTGTTGCATACGCCAATGGCGGTATGCCCCCCCGCGGTTATGCCATTGGGTCCGGCGTAGTTGAGCGCGAAGACCGCCCCACCCGCGGTGGTAATATGGATGTTGCCCGTGGCGATAAAGGTATTGGTGTAGACCCCGCCCGCAATATCCAGATTACCTTCCACGAAAACGATGCCCGGCGCATGATTGACTCCATTGAATACCCATTTACCGCTACTGAACGAGGGCAAGAAAGTCGTGATATTGTTGGCAATGCCAAGCTGTGCCAGACAGATCGCATCCGAAGGGGGGGTCACCCTGCCCGGGTCGTCGGAGATGGATGGGCTGTTGCTGTTCTTGCAGGCATACCCGGCAACGGTGCGATTGGTCCAGCCCGGATTGTTGGGATCGACAATATTCGCGGTTCTGTAATAGTAGCCACCTTGCTGCACATCGACGGGATTGCTGTCGTCCGTGTGGTCTGGAATGCCCTCCACACCCCGAATTTTGACTCGGCTCCGGTTACTGCCATCCCGGTAATACAGATAGTTGGCAATATCCCGCAGCTCGTTGGCGTCGAAGGGTTCCGGTGTCATTTCAACGGTATCGACCGGAGGCACGGGAAATACCCAGGGGCCACCAAAGGCCGTTGCGGTGCGGGAGCAACTGGTGTTGTTGGTAAAGCTCCCGCCGTAGATGGCCGATGTCCAGTTGGGTGTGCAGCCGGTGACCCTAAGATTCCCTTCGGCGCTGATGCTGCCCACCGTCACGCTGCTGTTGAAATGCACTTCGTTGCGTGAATGGATGCTGGATATTGTCGGCGTTGGCGCCGTCCTGACGCCGGCTTCCGGGGTCAAATTGCCGAAGGGCCAACCGTTGAAAGGATGAATGTTGCAAAGCGTGATGGCGCCGCTGGCGCACTGGGCGGTGCCGGTGGGTTTGTTGGCGTGCGCAAAAAGCCCGCCATGGTTGCCGCCCGCCACGAAGATGGAGCCATTGGCGACCGCGTTTTGACTACTGATGGTATTGGCCAGGCAAATATTGCGGGTGGCCCGTACATTGTTGATGGCAAATGATCCTTGACTGACCTGAATATCGCAGTTGGCATGCATTTCCTCGAAATCGGTAGCAGAGCCCCCCTGAAACCTGATGGACTTCGTGGAACGCAAGACATCGACACCACCCAGGGAAAGCCCTCCCATGGTGACATTGCCATCCACATTAATCTGGTAAGCCTCGCCCGAGGTATTGACAAACTTGACATCGCCGCTGAAATCCAGATCACCGGTGATATCCAGAATGACATCGCTACAACTCTGTTGTGGGATACACCCGCCCCCTGCAGGGGTCAACTGGTAAACCACCTGGACGGTTGAAGCAGACTCCGCGCGGCTACCCGCCGCGCCTGATCTGCCGGTGATATCCACGGTGATGCGAAAATCATCGCCCTCGGGCAGCACCTCGGTAACCACGGCAGTGGGGTTCAGTCCCAGCAGGTTGGCCTGCTGATCCCGGGCTGTCTCCAGCGCCTCCACGAGATCGCCCAAGTCTGATCCTTCAGCGGCAAGATCAGTGAAATACTGCATGAGCATCTCCACGCCCGTCCAGGCGGTCAATTGCGCCTGGGTCTGGCCGTGCATGGCGGTGGTCTGCTGCTGGCTGCCCTGCAAGAGCCGTAGGGTGCCCAACACGGCGGCGGATATGGCAATTCCCACCAGCATCAGTATCAGCAGGGTGGCGATGCCCCGCTGCTTGTCGGCTTTCCTGAATCGAGTCATGGCATCTACCTGCTTCTCAGGGCCTGAAGTTGGCGAGACAGGTGGTACTGGTGGCGGTCTGTGTTACGCCACCCACATTGACGGGATAGGTCAGCGCCACCGTCACGCTGCCCGCCACGCCGCCGTTTCCCACCCCAAAGGGACGACAGGGTGTGCCGGTGTTGACGGTGATGCCCAGGGGCCTCTGTGGGTCACCGTCGACTCGCAGCCTGGCATCGAGTACCACAGCGGTGCCAGTCCAATTCAGGCTCCCCCACTGAGCCGAGGCGCTGGTGCATTCGTCGTCCGAGGACAACCTCAACACCCTGCCGTCGGGCTGTGCTAGCAAACCCTGGCAGCGATTGTCACCATCCAGATTCATGCCCCATACCAGGGCATTGCCACCTCCTCGGTCGCTGATCAGCGCGGTGCCGCTTAGAATGGCACTGTTGATCATTACCAAGTCGTTGCCGACCGAGGGGCTGTCAATGCCGAAACCCGCGTCGTTGAGCATAAGGTGTCCCGCCAACAGGGCCGCGATGCGTTCGCCCTCGCTGCGCGCCGCCTCGGAGGCTGGCACCACGGTCTGCACTGTATTGCGAAATACCATCATCATGCCGATCACCACCACCGAGGACACCAGCAAGCCGATCATAAGGCTGATAAGTGACGCTCCCTGGTGCCTGATCATGACTGCCCCTACTGGTTGGAAATGAGGATCACGCCATCGCCGCCGTAGAGCCCCTGGCTGGCGCTGCTGGATTGAGTGGAGAGTGAAAGGGTGCGCCGGGTGACATCCCGCTCAAAACCCGGGATGGCAACGGTAATGGTTTCAGGGTTTGAACAGGTGGCACCGACCGTCACTTGGCCAGCCAATTGCAGTTGATTCGGTGTGGCGCCCTCCTCGCAGATTGCGGTGAACCCCTGGCCATCCGCCTGAAGCCCATTGCGCATCTCCAGTACCGCCAGCGACTGTGTGGCGGCAAAGCGCTGGGCCACCAGACCCCGGGACAGCACATGGCTGAGCCCGGCAAAGAGTATGGCCAGCACCAGCACGGCTACCATGGCCTCCACCAGTGAAACGCCATGCTGGCGTGCACCGATCTGGCGTCTACCGCAATCGGTTGTCGACATGGTTATCCGAAACACCTCCCCTGCTGAGGGTAAAGGCCAGCCCCTGGTTTACCGGGTTGCCGTTCTGTAGAACCTGACCC
>JBJHDJ010000208.1:2359-5294 GCA_050486485.1 Porticoccaceae bacterium | reverse complement strand
GGGTGCGGCCCTGCCGCTCGATTTCCGCCAACAGGGCCCGCCACTCGGCCTCGTCGCGAATCAGGTAGCCCAGGTGGTGGTGGCGGATGGCGAAGCCCTCGGCGGGCAACCGCCCCACGAAGAAATCCGATCCGGGGCCGCTGGCGGTGAGCAGTTCGTACATGATGGTGCCCACCCAGGCCAGTTCGATGCGGATCTGGCCGCCGGCGGGCAGCTGGCCCTCCAGGCGGCGGAATTCCCGGATGCCCAGCCGCTCGGAGAAAATCTCGCAGGCGCGGTCGATATCGTTGGTGGCGTAGGCCATTTGAAAATGCTCGGCACTCATCAGTCCCCTGGCGGGGTCGAAGGATGAGTCCGGTCTTTTTATCCCGAGGGGCATGGGCTTCCTCCCTTGGCGGGTTGTCGGATGTCCTGGCAGGGGCGGTACGACACAGGCCGCCGCGGATTGTGTCAATGATAGTACATGCTATCTTATGCGCTGGCAAGAAAACTCAAGCCCTGATCTTAATGGCACTGAATTAAGCCCGAAATGTGCATTCCTTCTCCCCTGTGGGGAGAAGGCCAGGATGAGGGGAAAGCGGCGGAGCCGCTTGATTGCTGGCGCAATCGCCCTCTCCCCGACCCTCTCCCGCGCGCGGGAGAGGGAGAAAGCTGCGCTGAAACGCTTAAATCAGTGCCATTGAGCCCTGATCTGGCGTGGTGGATGGTGGGTTACGCCTGCGGCTAACCCACCCTACGGGACTGAATTAAGGTTATGCCCGTAGGCTGGGTTGAGCGCAGCGATACCCAGTACACCCAGCGGCAAGATAAGTGGATGGTGGGTTACGCTTTTGGCTAACACACCCTACGGGACTGGCGCGCCAACCCGATCCATGAGCTGGTGCGGTGGGTTGCGCCCGTAGGCTGGGTTGAGCGCAGCGATACCCAGTACACCCTGCGGCAAGATGAGTGGATGGTGGGTTACGCCTGCGGCTAACCCACCCTACGGGACTGGCGCGCCAACCCGATCCACGAGTTGGTGCGGTGGGTTGCGCCCGTGGCCAGCCCACCCTGTGGGTCACCGCCCCAAGGTCGCGGCCTCGCGGCGGACTTCATCGGCATCGGCGGGCAGGATCCAGCCGTCATGCACAAGCTCTTCCAGGCGCTGCTCGACCTTGCGGACATAGTTGGCCCGGGAGCCGTACAGATCCACCAGTTCGGCGGTGGTGAAACGCTCCTGGGCACCGATGCTGGGGCATGAGCGGCTCATGTCCCCGGGGGCAGGCTCGTTGGTGAAATAGCGGGCGATGGGCAGATCGGAATAGGTGGTGCGTACCCCGCCAAGGGGGTTGCCGTGGCGGTCCCTCAACGGTTGGCCATCGGCGTCGAGAGTGATGGCCAGGGAAGCCGGTGGGACGACATCCAGCGCCACCCAGGCGTGGAGCCTCGCCAGGGTGGATTTGAACTGGTGGTGGAGGGGGAAGCGGGTGATTTCGTGGGCGCACAATTGCTCGCCGGCGCCGCCGGCAAGGGTGTCGTCGAATTGCAGCGTGACGGGGAACACCCCCCGGGACTGCCGGTAGTCGGAATGGGCGGCGCCGGCCACCTCGTAGGCCCGGTAGCGGTCGCCGGGATCGTCGCTGTCGGCGCGGCGGCGATACGCTTCCTGGGGGCGGGTATACAGGGAGATGGCGGGAACATCCCGGCGGCGGATCTGCTGGCGGGGGTTATCGTGGTCGATGGGGGTCGCCTGTGAATGGATACGGGGGTAGCCGCTGGGTTCTCCCACCAGGTAGCCGTCGAAGATCGGCTCGCCACCCGGCATCCGCGCCCGCTCGTGAAAGCCGTCGCTGATATAGAGCAGTAGGAGGGCGCCACCGCCGGACCAGCCGGAGGCATACAGGTGCTGGATGCCGTAGCCGGCCAGGGGGTTGTCGGGGCTGTCCGATTTCAGCAGCTTGCCGACCTGGCCGATGATGTCCCAGGTGAGCCCATCCTCGGCAAAGTCGATCTGGCCGTAGCGCGCTGGGTCGTAGGATTTGATGATCTCCACCGCCGAGACCTCGCGGGGACCCATGGCGCTGGTGCGTCGGGTGAGAATGGAGACATAGGCGTCGCCGTTGGCCAGCACGAAGTCCGAAATCTGTGCCCAGACCACATCAATGCCATATTGGGGGTGGGTGGTTTCCACATGGACGACGCCGCTGAAGGCTTGCGGGTCTTCGGGGCGGCGCACCAGGATGCGGGTGGTGTAGGGGGTGTCGGCCTCGACAACCTCAACGGCGCCGTGGGGGCCATAACCGTACACATTCGCGGTGCCGGAGACCAGGAACTCTTCCTCCACATAGCCGAAACCTGCGAGCGCTATCGACCCCTCGGCGCCCGCCACCGACGCCGCGCCCCAGGGGATGCCGTTGCCCGGCGGAGGAGGCTCGACGGCGCTGGGTAGTGGCGCCGTTGGCGATGGCGTGGCGGACACCGTCGCGGCGAGCAGGAGGCAGCCGAGAATCGACAGCACGGCTCCGAAAAAGGTGTTCATGGGTTCCTCCAGAATGCCTCTCGGTGATCCGTGGTCAATCGCCCGTGGTCGCTACCTTGTCCGGTTCGTCGATCACGAAGGCGGGAATGGCGGTGAGCTGGTACTGGGTGGAGATGGAGGTGCAACGCCCGGTCTCGGGATCGGGATGGCCATCGGCGTGCTCGTGGAGGGCGTGATAGACACCGTTGCAGGTATACCCCAGCACCCGGGAGGCCCCCTGGCCGGAGCCCCGCCGGGGGATGCGCTCGCCGTCGAGAATCGCCACGGCGTCGATGCCGTTGCGCAGGCCGAACTGCATGTCGTACATCTCCTCGACGCCGGTGTAGCCAGCCAAGTAGCCGTCCAGTACGCCATCCTCCCCCAGGGTCATTTTCACCACGGCGTCGCGCAGCGGGCGGTCGAACAGCACGGCGTTGG
>JBJHDJ010000208.1:0-2349 GCA_050486485.1 Porticoccaceae bacterium | reverse complement strand
GGCTCGTGGGCGGCCGAAATCTGTATGGGATCGCCGTTGGCGTAGATACCAACCTCCACATGGTCGTCGTTACGGATATCGTCCACGCCGCTCAGGGTGATCAGCACCCCCCAGGCACCCGTCAGCATCTCGGTATTGAAGGTGTTGGATTGCCCCGTGGGTTGAAAGGCATGGATGCAACCGGCGACCCGGTATAGCTGGTTGTCGATGTTCTGTTCGCCGTCGATGCCGACAAAGGGCTCGTAGGGGCAGGTGCCCGGCGCGTCAGCGCCGATCTGTTGGTAGTAGCCGGTCAGATCGATGCCGGGGGTTGGGATGTCGGATCTCGTCACCGTGCGATGGTGGGGGTCCGGGCCGAAGGCCTCGGGGTTCTGGCAGGAGTCCTCGCCGTTGGGCCCCTGGGTCAGGGCCTGCCCCCCGGCGCGGATACGCTGGGTGTAGTCGCCTTCGGATTCCCCCTCGCGCCGTTGGCCCTCGGGTGTGCTGGTGAAGATATCGGAGACGGCCTTGGAGAAGCCGTCGGGACAGGCGCCGATTTCATCGGCGTGGCCGGCGGGCAGGGCGAATTGGATGTGAGAGACGACAAAGCCCGCCCTGCCATCGTGCACCCAGTCGGCAGGGGCCTGGGCCGTGGCCGTGCTGGCACCAAGACAGGTGGCGGCGGCTAGGGACAGCCAGGCCGCGGCGGGTCGCCGACCCAGGTTTGTGGATGACATTCTTTTCAGCATTTAATTCTCCATTTCAACAGGTAAGCCGTTATTGTCAATTGCCTCCCGCTACGGTATCTGGCTCATCGACCACGAAAGCGGGAATGGCGGTGAGCCGGTATTGGGTGGAAATGCTCGTGCACGCGCCCGATTGCGGGTCGGGGTGGCCGTCGGCCTGCTCGTAGAGGGCGTGATAGACGCCGTTGCAGGTGTAGCCCAGCACCCGGGACGCGCCCTGTCCCGCCCCCCGGCGCGGGATGCGCTCCCCCTCCAGGATTGCCACGGCGTCGACGCCGTTGCGGTGGCCAAACTGCATGTCGTACATGGCCTCGACGGGGGTGTAGCCGGCCATGTGGCCCTCGACGATCCCGTCCTCCCCTAGGGTGAGGCGCAGAATGCCGTCACGCAACGGGCGATCAAACAGCAGGGCATTGGTAACCCTCTGGAAATTGATGTCCGCGGGGTCGGTCATCAATACGCCGTCGACAATGCGGCCCGTGGTTCTGGTGTGAAAGCGCGCGTCCGGGTGGACGGCATAGGTGGCGAACTCGATGGGCTCATGGGCCGCGGATACCTGGAGGGGATCGCCGTTGGCGTAGATGCTCACCTCCACATGGTCGTCGTTGCGGATATCGTCCACGCCACTCAGGGTGATCAGAATCCCCCACTCGCCGGTCAGCATGTTGGTGTTGAAGTCGATGGCCTGGCCGGTGGATTGAAATCCGTGGATGCAGCCGAGTACCCGGAAAATCTGGTTGTCGATGCCCGTCTCGCCATTGACGCCGACAAAGGATTGATAGGGGCAAGTGCCCGGCGCCGTCGCGCCGATCTCCTGGTAGTAGCCCGTCAGATCGATGCCGGGGATGGGAATGTCCGAACGGCTGACGGTGCGGAAGTGGGGGTCCGGACCGAGCGCCTCGGGATTCTGGCAGGAATCCTCGCCGTTGGGTCCCCGGGTCAGCGCCATGCCCCCGGCGCGAATGCGCATGGTGTAGTCGCCATCGGATTCTCCCTCGCGCCGTTGCCCTTCGGGAGTACTGGTGAAGATATCGGAGACCGCCTTGGAGAAACCATCGGGACAGGCGCCGGTTTCGTCGGCGTGGTCCGCGGGGAGGGCGTACTGGATATGGGAAACGACAAAGCCGGCCTTGCCATCGTGAAGCCAGGACACCTGGGCCGCGGCCTGTGGCGCCCCGGCAGCCAGTGCCACGGCGGCGGCGAAGTAGAGCCCAACCACCCCCTGGCGGCTGCTGAATACTGAACTCATCATGTCTCGCTATCTCGGATTATGGGGACATTGGACTTTTATCAGTATCATGCTGGTGGCTGACCCCCAAAGCCCATTTACTTAACTTTACATGCTCGCCTTCCAGGTGAGCGGTGGACCTTCCGGGTTGTTGACAGAGGGGCACAAAGCCTTCTTGAGAGTGTATGCTATCAATATGGCCCCGTGGTTTCCGGGGACATGCAGGGGGAGATGGACTCCCGGGTTTGTGTTGGATAGATAGTGACTGGAGAGTGAGCCGCAATGGGCAATGGCAAAAAGGCAACAGCCAAGGCCGCCGCGAAGCCGGGCGCCCCCCGGCGCCGGCGGCGCAGCGAGGAGGAAATCCGCGGACGGCTGATTCGCGCCGCCCAGGAG
>JBJHDJ010000207.1:0-5321 GCA_050486485.1 Porticoccaceae bacterium | reverse complement strand
GCCCTACTCCCAATGCTGATCGCGGTGTGTAGTGCTCCCACCATGATTTGTTTGGCGTCATGATTCCCTTATACCTTTTGGCCATGAAAAAGTCATGGTTATAAAAATAAATTTAATATTCATATTTTTTAAGATAAAGTGACTATAAAAGCCGATAGATAGCATTGACATTGACAGACGGTCGATAATAAGTACCTAACGGTAGTAAAATTCTTTGCGCCGGATCAGTAACCATCCTTTTGCCAATGCTCTAGAATCTATCCAGTGATACCGGTAAAGGGTCTGAAGTGGGCCAATGGCGGCCCCCCCACCGGGGCAAATTCAGGCTGGCTTGCTGGTGACACCCGTTACCAGGACCGGGAATAGGGCTGAACAGGAGCAAAAACCCACTATGGAATGCCGCAAACGATGACAGTACAGGGTAGGGCAACAGGCAGCCGCCTTGAAGCCAATGGGGGCCTCCAGTCCGGGGTTACCCTGGTGGAAATGCTGATCGTGGTGATCATCATCGGCATCATCGCCGCCGTGGCGGTGCCTTCGTTCAATGCCTACTTTGAAAGGGAGCGGGTCAAGCGGGCGGCGGAGGATATCTACGGGTTGATCCTCCAGGCCAAGTCCGAAGGTCCCATACGGGACGCGGACATGTTTGTCTCGGTCAACACCGGAGCCTGGTGCGTCGGGTTTTCCGATACAGCAGGCTGTGACTGTACCAGCGGGGGATGCACAATCAATGTTGCCGGCACCAATGTTGCCCAGGTGGTGAGCGGTGCCGATCATCCAGATGTCACCATCGGTGGCATGGCGGGCACCGGGTTCAATCGTCTACGGGGAACCGCGACCACGGCGGGCAACATCACGGTAAGTTCAGGAAGCTATTCGCTACAGGTTCAGGTCAGTGAGGAGGGCAGGGTGAGGGTGTGCAATCCAGCAGGTGACAGCACGGGGTACAGCGAATGTTAGTGGCGGGCAATGGCGCGGCTAGGCAGCGGGGTATCAATCTTGTCGAGTTGTTGGTGGGTATCGCCGTCAGCTTGGTGTTGCTTTCCGGAGTCTTGAGCGTTTTCTTGCATATCACCACATCCGGAGGCGAGGTGGTACAGTCCACCCGCTTGAATCAACAGATGCGAAGCGCGATGGATCTGATGTCGCGAGAATTGCATCGAGCGGGTTATGTCAACTGGGCGGGTGTCAATGCCTGGGAGTGGGATGGGAGTGGTCCAGTGACTAACCCCTACGACGCTGATGATGAGGATGATGGCCCAGTCTACAATATTCTTGACTTCTACGAAGCTGCCATTCCTCGTATTAATGAGTTTGGCCAGATTCGCCTCTTTTCCTTTTCCACCCCCGGTGATGCCGCCAGCACCGTTGCTCCCTGCACGGCCAATTGCCACTGTGTCCTGTACAGCTACGATATTGATCGGGACGGTGGGCTGAATACAGGGGCATTCGAGCTTTTTGGCTTCCGGTGGAACAATGGCGCCCTGCAAATGCGAACCGCTGGCGAGACGCACGAGTGTAATTCCGGCACTTGGCAGGACATAACCGATTCCACCATTACCGTGACGCAGGCCAATTTTGGGTTGCAATATGTCAACAACCCCGGGGCAGGTGATGCCACTGTATATGCGATCATAGGTGGCGAGTCCACTGGGCCCAATACTGCGTGCGCACCGGGGGCTGGTGGTGTCGATGATGACAAGTGTCTGTGGCGGCGGAAAGTGGATATCAGTCTGCAAGCGGAGTTGGCGGCGGACAGCGAAGTAACCATCCAGCTCAACAGTAGCGTCAAGGTCAAGAATGATTTTCTCCAATCAGCGCCATGAAGTGGCAAGGCAAGTCGAGGCATCCGCTATGAACATCCAAACCTCCAAGAAGCGATTCGGTGCCCAGGCTGGCGTGGCCATCCTGGGGATCACCATTATTCTGCTGTTGGTGGCCACTATCGGCACCCTGATGATCGGCAGGGTTGGGGTGGCGGAACAGAGAATGGTGGGCGTGGATGTGCGCACCAGGGAAGTGAACACCGCCGCCGTTAGCGGGTTGGAGTATGCAGTGCGCTGGCTCGAACAGAATTACGAGGATCTGGTTTGGTCCGATGCTGATGGTGATGGAGTCTCATGTGCTGGCGATACAGCAACGCCTGATGCATTGGATGCGACGGAAATGAATGCCGATACCTATACCCATCAACTGACCTACACCCTCATGAATTGCCTAGACCAATCGCCCATTGTGGTCACCGCTCAATCGCTGGCCACGGCCCAGGGTGACACCCACGTACAAAAGTCCGTGTTCGTGGAAGTGATGATTGGAAGTGTCATCGACAGTCCGTTTGGGGGAACGGTGCAGGGCAGTGATCCCAGTATATTCCAGGGGCCACCGGTAATGGTCGAGTCGTGCATGTCCGGTGTAACTGGCACGCCGGATATCTACCCAAATGAGGAGTTGGGTATAGCGATTGGCACCACCGCGGGCACAGTCGGCTGTCTGGATCATGGCCACTTCGATCTTCATGGCGGTAGCAAGCTGGCACTCACGCCTTCCATGTCTCTCGCCGAGGCGACTTTTGGCATACAAATCACCGAGTTCACCGATGCGAATGACAAGTACACCAAGGAAGAGGCGGCGGTAAAGGCCCTGCTGCTTGCCCAGGAAGCCGCCAACCCAGATCGCGTGTTTGTCGTGGATGGTTCCTATCCTCGCCACGCGGGGCAACCATCCTGGAATGGCAACACTTGGCACAATAATATCGGCAGCGAGAGTGCCCCCGTCATCATCTATTTTGACGAGTCCGTGGATTGTCCAAAAATCAACGGTAGCACAACCATCTATGGCTTGGTCTATTTTGCCAAGAGGGTATGCGATACCAATGGCTGGGGGGGCGGCAAGGTATACGGCACCGTGGCAAAGCGGGGCGATGTCACCAAGTTTACCGCCAATGCGGAAATCCACGGGGAGTCCCTGGACTTCGGCGCGGGCGGTGGTGACGGTGGTGACGATACCACCATTGGTGAGCCTGGTAACATATTCGAAGAATACCGGTTTGCAGAAATACCAGGATCATGGCGTGATTTTTAGTTAGTGGTGACAGATCGATACTGATCGACGGAGAAGGTTTATGAAAATTGCCAAACATGCTTGTCCGGGAACCAATCACGGTTTTACCGTGGTGGAGGCCATGGTCGCCTTTGTCATCCTGGCGGCTGGGCTTTTGGCTCTGCTGAGTTTCCACGGCACGGCGCAACGAAACAATGCCGATGCCAAAATCCAAGCTGAAGCCGTAGCGCTGGCGGAAGACAAACTGCAGGAGTTGCAGAGTTTTCTCACGGAGTCGGACCCAAGGTTGAGCTTGGGTCTGGACAGTGATTCACCATCTGGCCAGTTGGTTGACTACACTCGTTCCTGGGAGATTAGCGAGGATATTTCGGCAAATGTGTTGTTCGCGGATGTCTGGGTTGCCTGGGACGATCGCGAGGGTATTGCCCAGGAAGTGGCGCTCAGCGCCGCAATCAATCTCCGCGAGCCATTTGAGTATGCCGAGAGGTTCATAGAGGTTGCCACCAAAACTTTTCAGGCGGGTTCCCCGGGTGGCACCTGGGGTGAAGTTCCCGGAACCGGGGGAGGGGATGGGGTAGGAGACAACGATAATGGTAACGGAGAAGACGGCACCAACCCCGACCCTTCCGAACCGCAAACAACCTACACGCGGATTATCGAGGGCGAATCAGGGCGCAACCTGTCGGGTGTGCAGTTAGAGAATGCCCCCGAGATCATTGAGGCCGCGGCCGACTCCACCCTGCTGTCCACATCGGCTAATTGTACCCGGCCCACCAACAGGAGCTTCCGGTGCACAGTAACCTACTTCAACGCAAGCATTGGGTGGAGTGGCACCATAACCCTCACGGCGAATGGCAATCAAACAATTCAGGGGGATGCGCCTCACACAACCAGTTGCGCAAACACCGTGAATTTGACATTCAATGGAGTGACCCAAAACACCAGCGTGAACCTCAGCTCATGTTGATGAAGCAGCGCCAACAGGGGTTTACCCTGATAGAGCTGATGATTGCCGTAATCATCATCGCCATCCTGGCCGGTATCGCCCTGCCAGCCTACCAGGACTATGTGCGCAAGGCGCGCCGCGCCGACGCCCACGATTCCTTGATGTTCATCCATAACCTCCAGGAAAAGTGGCGCGCCAACAATCCCCAATACAGTGGCTCACTTGCGGACATTGGATTTACGGGGGCGGCCTCCGCCGATGGATACTATTCATTGGCCTTGAGCGGCGCCAGCGCCACGGGCTTCACCGCCACCGCTACCGCCCAGGGCGCGCAAGCGAGCGATAGCGGTTGCACCAGTATTACCCTGACGGTGAGTGCCGCCAACCCTAGGGGAGCCAAAGCGCCCGCCAGTTGTTGGTGACACCCCCACGCCCAACGATCAACGACCCCGAACCTCGGGGTCGTTGTCGTTAAGACACGGACATTCGGTCATTTGCCTGCCAGGCTTGCGGTCGCGCTAGACCAGACTATTGATACGGATTGTTCGGATCTCCCCGTTCTTCATCCAGAGCCGGCTCCCCGGGAATGCCGTGCCGCTCCATGGCCCAGTCGCCAAAGTCGATCTGCTGGCAGCGCTTGGAGCAGAAAGGGCGGAAGGGGAAGGCCTCCGTCCACTGGACGGGCTTCTTGCAGGTGGGGCAGTTGAGCTCTTGGTTGGACATGGCGTACTGATGGATACCCCTTCAACATACGATTCGGATAAATTGCTTGCGGCAACCCCCGCCACAATCGGCTTGTCAGGCGGTTCACTTCACTGACTTGATTCTGGCCTTCCAGTTGCCAGGATGCCGGCTTGCGTGCAAAACAGCCAAAACCACAACGGATTGAGCGGAGACTACGAAAAAAATCCCAAACGGAAACTTATTGAGTAACGCCCTGTGGATTTGGCGGTATACCACAGGGAAGGCCAATGGGTGTGCGGCAATTTTCTGCAGAGAAGTTTCAAGGAACCTCTGAAAAACTACTGCGCGGCCCGATCCGCACCCTCGCGTGCTCACTCACCCCTCGCCTATCACTCTGATATGTCTCGGGGATTCGCTGCGCGGCTCGGGGCGCCTCGGGCCGCTCGCTACATTTTTCAGTGGTTCCTCAACTTCCATGAGATATTGAAGGCCCAATCCTTTGCGCTGTGACTCATACCATCGTGCAGAGTCGTCAATGTCTTGTTCAGCGTTCGGACGGATCCGAACTTTGTGAATCATAGGCGTTTACGGATCCTTGTCAGTACGGTTCGCGCGACATCTCCTTCGAAGC